>DBFWRP010000367.1:0-5639 GCA_048222005.1 Muribaculaceae bacterium
CGATGTCTGCATTCTCGCCATACGGAGCAGCCTCTTCGGGTGTGATGTCTCTAATCTCGATTTGCATTTTCTCACCTCCATTGAAGCGAACGCATAAACGGCAGAGCCGCCTTCATTCGCTCGACCTCTCTGTGCCTCGACGTTCTTGGCTGTGCCATCTTATTCTTTTCAACGAAGCGTTCCATTTCCTCCAGAGTGCCGGGGCCGTAGCCCACAGCGTCGAGGATGGTCTGGGCGCCGTCGCAACGTATGGCCTTCAGCGAATCAACGTCGATACTCTGGCCGCCCGGAAACGGCTGGTGCTGGGACAGCCGGCATAACGGGAGATACTCCCCTGCTACGGGATGGCCGATGTTCCAAACTGTATAGCCGAGCGGCACGGCGTTCACGATCTCGTATGTGTGCTCAGGGAATGGCCAGCGCCGCTCCGTGATGTACTGACCGTCCCCGGAGAACGTCGCTTCATACTCGTCCATCTCTCGTCGCCTCCCTCTCATTTCCGTTGACTGTAATCGGCGTCGTATGGTGAAGCCGCGTCCGCTTCACCGTGAACGTCTTGCCGCAGTAGAAGCACGGAAACTTGCAATTCCCATTCCACCCGACCATGTTCGATTTCCCGCAGTGCGGACACTCAATGATGCCGACCACCGGCTTGTTCGCCATCGTCTATTCCTCCCCTCAGTACCAAATCAGGTTGAGGCCGCCGAGCTGTTCCACACGGCCAGTCATCGCCTCAACATCTACGAGCCGCTTGGGCAGTCGCTCGTCTCCGTTCCACGCTCGGATCAGCTCTTCCAGCTTCTTGTCAGGGGTCGGTACGGCGAAGTCGCACCCGAAATTGTAGACCATCTGATCGAGCAATTCCTCGTAGACACCTTCCTTGCCGGCAATAACCTTCTTTCGCTGGTCGCCGTGGAAGTTGATGCTGCCGAGGAACAGCCGCCCGTGCATCATCTTCAGCGCCCGCAACTGTTCGCGGTTCCAGTCGTTATACGTCTTGTCAGCTTCTCGCAGCGCCCAATACCCGCCCGTACTGCGGACATAATTGAACTGCATCTTTCTGGCGAAGGCGAACGTGATGCTGCCTTCCAGCCTGGTCTTCCAGTCCAGACTTCTCAGGTTCAGCTTCCCATTGTTCGCCCATCCCATGTCGAGCTGGCCGTTTGCGTCGCTGTTCTCGAACGACCAGAAATGGTCACGATACACGCACTCGCTGTTGACGTTCACGCCCCTGTCCTTGGCCTCAGAGCGGGAATAGCGAACCGGCTGACGGTCAACCTCGCGGTTGTGCTCCTCGTCCTCCTTCAGATAGAACAAAACCGTGTTCTTATCTCTCTCGGCCCCGTGATAGCTCGGGCGGTAAGCGACCACGCCCAGCTTCTCCGCGATCTCGTCGAGGGTTTTCTGCTGCTGCGTGTACCAGACATCAGTTGCCGTTACCAACTTCATCGTCATCCTCTCCTTTCAAAATCATTTCCTCCGTGAATATCAGCCGGCCGCATCCGTTACAAACGAACCCGCCGCTGTTGAACCTGATCCAGTCGGTGCAACCGCACTCCGGGCAGGCTGCGAAAATCTTCATGCCGCCATCCTCCGTTCATAGTCCTTGATTTCCTCAAGCGTCAGCCACTCAGGCTTGCCGCTTTCGGGGAAGCTCCACCAAAGAGCCTTCATGTACTCGATATGGTCAGCTACGTTGCCAGCCCAAAGATACTTCGTGACTCGGTTGCCACACCCGAGGAAATACTCGCAATCCTGCCTCATGCGGTCGAGCATCTGGTATCTGAGCTGCAGGCTCCACGTAAGAACCGTTCCGACCTTATCAGCCACGGCCATTACTGCTCACCTCCAACCAGTGCTTTCCACCCCGGCTCCTCGCCAAGCCACATCGCCCGCAGCCAGTCGTTCTCGCAGAAGTACCGGCGGTAGTGGCTCGGCATCGAGTTCACCGCGAAGTTGCGGATCTGGCGCTTGCGCTCCTTGGCGGTCTGCAAGCGGGTCTCCCAGCCGATAAGCTCAGCCTGAGACTCATTGATAAACTGGCGGTTTCCATCGACCTCGACGCCGATGCGCTCCTCTGTGCAACCGGAGTACGGGTTGCGGCAGGTGCCGCACCAGAAGACCTTGCCAACGCTCCCCTTCTTGAACTTGCGGCCGGCAATCACACGCACGGTATCGCCGACGTGGATTTTCATGGCCTGCATCCGGTTCGTGCGCCCGTCGAACAGAGACTTGCCGAGCGCCTTCCAGTAGTGGTAGACCTTGCGGAGCACCTCAGGCGTGGCGTCGATCTCAGCGCGGCCACTGCAGGCGCAGCGGGTGGTGTTGAACAGAACCTTGTCGATGGTCTGCTTCTCTTCATTCCAGCAGATCGCGTACCAGTCGGAATCGTCGTAGCCGTTGTGCTCGTACCAGTCGAGGACGCAGCCCTCGTAGTCAGGGGTGTGTCCGTCCCCGTAGACGTTGGTGAAAATAGCCATCACTTTCCCTCCTTCATCATCAGGTCGTACAGCTTGGCCTTCAGCTCCATGATCGTCATGTCACGGTCGTGAACCTCAGCTTCGAGATGGCCGATTTTCTTCTGAGCGGCCTGCTCAGCGTCAACAGCCTCCCGGCATCTTCTGTGTTCCACATCGCGGTCATCCTTGGCCCGTTTCAGTTCTCCGTTCAGCTCCTTGACCTGCTGGTGAAGCATCTTGTTCTCTTCCAGCGCATCAATGACCGGGAAGTTGCTGTGCTGATTGTAGAAGCGCGTCGCATCCTCCCAGCTCCAGATCTTAAAAGCGACCTGATAGAAATACTTGCTCAGTCCAACGCGGCCAGAGGAATAAGTCCCACGCGGATCGGGTTCGCCGTCGAACCCATTCAGGCGGCCGTTGTCATTGGCGAGCCGAATAAGCTCTTTCACTTCGCTGCGACCGAAAATGTCTTGCGCTCTGCAAATGTCCTCAGGCTTGGTGCTCAGACCGTGTGCCGCTACTTCCTTCAGAAGTTCCTCCGCGGTTTTGATGCTGTCATACTGGCTTGCCATATCGCTGTCTCCTTTTCTTTGTAAGAGAACCGGAGACTTTCCTGAACTGTTGCTCTGGCTATCTCCGATTATCCATCTGGTTATTTTGTAACTTTATTATACTGCGATACCTACCTATGTCAATATGTTTTCGTTAATTTTTATGAAGAAATTTTCTATCTATATACGTTTCGGGATATGCCCGTAAACAGCCCGTACAGGGCCTATACCGCCTCGTAGCGTCAGCGGTGTGAATGGATGCAGGCGGCCGTAACGGTCGTGTGCGTGGCCGTACAGGGCATAGCGAGCATACGGCGCATTTGGGTATAAAAAAACACCCTCCCGGTCGTAACCGAGAGGGTGATTTCGTCGTGTTCTTATTCTTTTGTCGGCCCTTTTTCGATCTGAGTTCCATACTTCTCCACGAACGCGGCGGCCACGCTGGACGGGACTGTCCGCAGTCTGTCCTTGGACGTGTCCGTGTGATACTCCGCCATGAAATACCGGCCTTCGCTGTCAACGTACAGCTCGGTAGCTTCGCCGTCTGCATTGAACTCGTTGACGCCGTCCTCATAGAAGCTGTTCGAGATCGCCTCCGCCGCCGCAGTATCGAATGTAATCTTGTCGCAGTTGCCACACAACCGGCGGCCATGTCCGCGGACGTGAGGCTTCAGGATCTCGCCGCTCTCGCGCATCGTGAAGGTCACATCGACGCCGAGTGCATCCATGATCGCCAGAAACTCGTCGGCTCTGATGCTGTTCCGGTTCAGGCGCAGGTTGAAGTTCTGAGGCGTCCAGCCCATTTGACGGGCAAGTCCCGCTTGAGTGGTCTTCGTTTTCACCAGAGCCGCGTCCATAAGTTCTCTCGATGTCATTTCTTCACCTCCGTTTCGCGTATCTCTATGCTTGCTATGATACATCGAAACAGATGCAAAATCAACATTTTCTTTGCCGGTATTATCGTTTCCGTTCATATCGTGGAAATTACTCCCCCTAAATCTTCGGAATAGTGCCGCCGTACACGCCGGCCATTTTCAGTCTCCGCAGCGTCCCAATCTGCTTCCGGTTGATGCCGGGGCCGTGGCAGCAGTCATTGTTCCAGACGGCTACGGCGTTCGCCTGCATACAAAGCCACGTCAGGAAGTCATAGTAATACTCCCGAGGGCACAGATCGTTCAGCTCTTGCCGTGTAACACCCCGCTTCTGGCAGGCCAAGGCAATCAGCTTCTCTTGGTGCGACGGAACTGCGTATTCCACAGTCCCGTCCTCCAAAATCACGACCTCCAAATACTGCACATACGTCTGCTTGTGCTTTTCAAGGTCGAACGCGCAGTAAATATCATAGGCCATCGTGTCAGGCCCCGCCGGTGCCGTCGGGATGAACCCACGGATCAGATCCTCGTACAGTCTGCGGTATGTATCACGCTCAGCTTTTACCGTCGCCAGTTCCAAAGTGGCCTTTGTATCGGTCTCCTTGCCGACGACAGCTTCCCGCTTTTCGACCTGCTGCTCGCGCTCTTTCAGACGCTCAATCAGACCTGGGTACTTCTTGAGGCCCAGAGCTGTCGCAACTGCGATGTCGATGTCACGCATCTCTTCGGCCGTACACCGACCTATGTAATTCCCGAGCCGCTCCAGCGACACCGTATTGATCTGCTCACACATGACCGTGCTTGCCCTACCCGTGCTCAGGATCTCAACGTGGGTCGGCAGGTTGTTCTTCGGCTGCGTCGTGCAATAGGCCACCTGCACGGTTTCGGAGTATCGGTTCCCTTCGTCGCAGGAAACGACCACGCCGGGGCGTCCCGTATGTTCCTCGCTTCCGACCTGAACGCCGAACTTATGGACGTAGAAGATGTCGCCACGTCTGATGCTGAAGCTCATACCCCATCTCTCCCTTCAAAATATCGGCTTCGCTCTTCCGGTGTAGGCCAGTCGGGGTCGATGCCGCGCTTGCGGCGGTTGCGTCGCCAGCCGTTGTAGACCTTCACATCACGTTCGTCGATGCTGTACCCAACGCCGCGTTCGGCGCGGTCGTGGACTAACAGCGGACGCGGATAGTTCGGGTTCCGCGCTCTCAGAACCTCGTATGCGCCAACAGGCTCTTCGAGCTTCCATCCGCTTTGCTTCAGGTATGTCTTGAGGTCGGACAGCATCCCGTGCCTGACCGTCACTCTGTTCTTCATCTGCTCCTCCATTTCCTGCTTCCGGTAAAACCGCTCTCGGTCGAGGAAGTCTTTCGTGGCGTAGTATTCGCCAGCATCCATGCCGCAAAAATCAGCCTCGCTCATTTGCTCGCCTCCTGACGATAATCTTCAGAACGCCCGAACTTGCCTCAAGCCCTTGAACCTCGGCCGTAAACCAAGGCGGCTTGCCCTTGTAGTTTCTGCTCTCAAAACTGTCCCATTTGTTGAAGCGTCTGCGGCCGTATTTGTCGTACACCGGCTTTCGGTACTCGGCCTCGCCGGCTTTCTCTCCGATTTCTCGCCCATCAGAGTCGCACACCCTGTATCGCTTCGCCATGTGGTCAAGGTCTTGTACGGTGATGATGTCTGCACTATTCATCGTCGTCCTCCATCGGGTGCCAATGGTAGCGGCAGTCCGGGTTCTCGCATTCTCCGTTGAACAT
>DBFWRP010000368.1:0-8064 GCA_048222005.1 Muribaculaceae bacterium
CCTCATAACCCTCTGATTTAGGCATAATAGCAGTAACTTTATGTTGATTTTGTTAATCACACGCCGCTTGTTATCCGGAACTATTGCGAATAACACCGGTATTCCGGCATCTATTTGCAATGTTTGTAACGCACACATAAAAGTCGATGCAAGGATTTCAGCATTCATCCATGAAGATATTACAACCGTTTGTAGAACGGTGTTTTCGGGTGGGTATAATCCAATAAAATTGTAGGGACATGCCTTTGGCATGTGAGGCAAATGCGCCGACGACGGAGCGCCTGCCGGTATTGACCGCTCGCCTGATTCACATGCCGAAGGCATGTCCCTACAAGTTGTCGCTATTAATTTCAGATTTCATTAAGAATGGCACCATTTTTATGGCCAATGCAAATTCTGTTTATTTATGTTTGAGAACCTCAACTGCATAGCACTGCGCACGGTGAAATATTCCGACAGCAAGTCGATTCTGACGGCATTCAGCCGCCAGCACGGGCGCATCGGCTTGCTGCTGCCGGCATCCAACACTCCGGCGGCCGCCCGTCAGCGGGCTCTCGCACTCCCCATGGCCAGGTTTGACTGCACTGTAGACATCAAGCACGGGCGCTCGCTGCATTCCATGCGCGACATGCGCCGGGCAGGCCTCATGCCGTCGGCATCGCCGGTGAAAGGCGCCCTGAGCATGTTCGCCGCCGACCTCCTGAGCTCGTTGCTACGCGAGCCGCAAGCCGACGAACATCTGTGGCGATTTCTTGAAACGTGGATAGACGAACTGACGGAGGCGGGCCCAAAAGCAACGGCCAACATGCACATCTGTTTCATGATCCGGCTGATGCATTTTCTGGGGATAGAACCCGACTGGTCGACGTTCAGCCAGGGATGCGTATTCGATATGAACGACGGCATTTTCCGCATTGTGCCACCGCTGCACAACCGTTTCATCAATCCACCTGAAGCCGAGGCTGCCTATCGGCTGAGGCGCATCACGGCCACAAACGCCAAGGCATTCGCAATGGGGCGTTCGGACCGCAACACCATTCTCGACAGATTAATACAATATTATCAGATACACTTCCCAACGCTCGGCACCATCAATTCGCTCAGCGTGCTCCGCACTCTGTTTGACTTCTGACACATCGGGAAGCCATTTCGGCAAGATAGAGCGGAGCCTCGGGACCGAGGTTGAAAATAAGATCGAGAACAGACAGTCCGGGGATAAAACCAAGTCCGGCAGCACGCACCTGATAATGCGGCTTCTCGATCATGCCGGAACAAGAATTCAGGGACGCAGCCGTCTGTCCTGCAGCGGCCGCAGAATCGCCATCTGATAATCCCTCCCCCCGGGTAACTGCATTGAGCACCGGAGCCGGCGGAAGAAGCAGGATTTCACGGATCACGGCATCAATGGCCGCGTCAAAATCAATTATAGACGGGTAACGCTCCACCGCCTCTGCGCAGAGAAACGGTGCGAAACGGTCAATATAAAATTCAAAAAAGGGTGTACGCCCGTAAGCCGACTCAAGCGTGACACGGTGAACGTGCCACCAACGGCCGTGGCTGCTGACACGCACGTCGCTCCATGTGGCTCTGGGAATGCCATGCGGTTTGCCAACCGGCACCGTTAGCTGCACCACTCCGTTGACATCGGCAATGTCGCAACGGTGCACCTGCTTCCGGCGCTTGTCGAACAGCATCGTACCGTCCATCACGGCATTGCCGCCACAAGCCGCCACCTCGGCATAATACCCCACACTCCCGTAATAACGTGGTTCGAGACGCCTTACAGGGCCGCTCACCGCCGGATAACCCGACGGGGCAAGGTTCAGATTATTTTCCGCAAACGGAGTCATTTGTCGGGGTTGGCGTCGCGGAGCACACGGTTCCAGCGTATTTTACCGTCGAACAGGCCCTTGTCCTTGTCAAACGAGATGAGCACACGCCACGGAGTTCCAATCACATGGTCCTCAGGCACAAAGCCCCAATAGCGCGAATCGAGCGAATTGTCGCGGTTATCGCCCATCATGAAGTAATAGTCCATCTTGAAGGTGTAGTAGTCCACCTGCTTTCCGTCGATGAACAGATGGCCGTCGCGCCACTCGGCCGTAGGATTGTTCTCGTACACCCGTATGGCACGTCCGTAGATGTCCCATGCGAGAGGTGTCATTTTCAGGGCAGTTCCCTTCTTGGGAATCCACAGGCCGTTTTCACCGCCATAATCGGCACGCGTCCATCCGGCGCTGACACCGGCCGGGAACAGGGGAACGAACTGCTCGGGAGCGGCCTGCTGCTTCATCACGAAAGCCACCGAGGGCGATTCGGTCATATCCTGCACCATCTGTGCGGTGAGCGGCGACACATAGATCGGCGGCACACTGCCGTCGGGGTTCACCTTGAAGCCAAGCTGCTGCAACGAAGGGATGTCGGCCGGGGTGAAATCGAGCGTATAGCGGTCGTCGGCAGCAATACCGAATTTATCGAACTCCTCATCCGACAGGCCGGCGTTCGATGCCGCCTGATAATAATGGTTGAACTGCACATATTCGGGTGTCATGAATTTTTCACCGTCAATGTATATATCGCCGTCAACAATGCGTATGCGCTGGCCGGGAAGTCCCACGGCACGCTTCACATAATTCTCGCGACGGTCCACGGGGCGGTAGATCTGCTCGCCAAATGTGGCGCGGTCCGACAGCACCCTGTCGCGCCCGTGCATGGCCACCAGCGAGTAGTAGTCGGGATTGGGCACGCGGCTCATCACGGTGTCGCCTGCGGGGAAATTGAACACTACGATATCACCGGCCTCCACACTGCGCTGACCTTTCAGGCGCTTGTAGTCGACCGAAGGATGGTCCAGATAGCTTTTGCCGAGATTGAACGGGAGCTCATTGTGCACCAGCGGGAAATAAACCGGTGTCATAGGCACACGCGGGCCGTAGACGGTTTTGTTGACAAACAGATAGTCGCCGGTATAGAGTGTCTTTTCAAGCGAGGAGGAGGGAATCTGGTAGTTCTGACCGATGAACGCAAACAGAAAATAGACAAGGATAAGCGCGTAGACAATGGCATCCACCCACGACATTACTGTACGCACACCGGCGTTCTTCGATGTTTTCCACCATGTGAAGGGGATGTAGCCGGTTATGTAGATGTCGAACAGCAGCAGCGCTCCGAGAGCCAGCCACCAGTTGCCCATCCATGCCACCCACAGCAGAAACAGTACGAGCACTATCGAGAAGCGCACCCAGCGGGTGGTTTTGATCTGTTTGAGACGTTCAGAGAAAGTTTGCATAATGTTCTGGAAAGAGAGTGTTGCGGTTGCGTAACCGGTTATGTCGTGAAAATTCAGAAATCAAGGAAATCGTTCATGGTGAGCATGCCGTGCCGGTCGGGGTTGGCAGCCACCCATTCGGCCGCCAGAACGGCTCCGAGAGCGAACCCGTCGCGCGAGAATGCCTCATGACCGATGGTCAGGCGGTCCACCTCCGAAGTCCAGCTGATTATGTGCGTGCCGGGCACTTCCCCTTCGCGCTCATGCTCCACCGGAACGACATCGTCGGCCGCCTTCCAGTCGGCGCCCTCCGGTTCCGCCCAGGCGGAATAGCGGCTGTTGGCACCGATGATGCCTGAGGCAAGGGTGATGGCTGTGCCCGACGGATGGTCAAGTTTATGGATATGATGTATCTCCTTCAGCGAGGCTTTGTACTGTGGGAATCCCTCCATAAGCCGGGCGAGATATTCGTTGACACGCATGAACAGGTTGACACCGATGCTGAAATTCGAGGTCCAGAGCAACGTGGCGCCGGCATCGGCCACCATCTGCTCCACCTGCACCTTGTGTTCGAGCCAGCCCGTGGTGCCGGAGACAACGGGCACTCCGGCAGCGAACGCGCGACGGTAGTTGTCCACCGCAGCCGCCGGGCAGCTGAATTCTATGGCCACATCGGCCGAAGCAAATTCAGGCGAACTGAAATCGGCCTCGTTGCCGCAGTCTATGCAACACACCACGGTGTGGCCGCGCTGCAGCAGAAATTTCTCTACGGCATGGCCCATCTTGCCGTATCCTATGATAGCAGCTTTCATTTTTTATCGGATGTTGTCTGGTTTGCCTGATTTTTAAGTTCACGCCGCACCACACGCGGAATGGCGATGGTTGTGAACACCAACAGTACGCCTCCGGCCAGGGTAAACGCCCAGCTGTCGCGGCTCACATTACCGTTGTAGAACAGGAAAAACGCAGCGACACAGAAAAATATGGCGCTCCACGACTCTATGCGGTACAACCGGCGTATGCGCAGATGTTCCCCCTTGTAAGGGGTGAGCAGTTTTGCTGCAAGGAAGCACACCGCTCCGGCGGCATAGACGTATTTCCACCATGTGCCTGCCACGCCCTGCGCAACCAGCACGTTTAGGATGGGGAGAAGCGTGCCTACGGCGATGGCGAGCAGACCCACCACCCCGAGAAGCACCTTCCACGATGCGGGAGCGGGCCCCTGCATCTGTTCGAGAGTGTATCGTTTTGAATTGACTGTCATTTCAGTATTATTGTTTCTGTCATTCGATTATATAGACATCCTCGTTGGGCCGCTGCATGTGGTATTTTTCGCGCACGATGCGCTCGAGAGTCTGCGGATCGGTGTCGAGGCTGCGGTTGAGCCGGAGATAGTAGAGCATGGTGTCGTTGTTCTCCTTGATTTCGGCATGCAGGCGGTCGATCTCGTCCTGCAGTTCGGCCGAACGGGAATAGGAATTCTCGTTGAAGAAGAGAACGAACACGATGTAGCCCACGGCCACGATGAGCGGCAGTGAGATGTAGCGTCGGATCCACGCCCATGCATCGGCGACCTTACTGTTCATTTTTCCAGCAAAATTAAACGTCGGCGGCAACTTTAAAACATTTATTTTTTTCAGGCCGCTTAAAACGCTTTGTTCAGAGCACAAAGGTAGGGAATTTTTAATTAACTTTGTGCGCGTTTAGAGGCGTGCATCCTCAAATATCTTTAAAATCTGATCTACTTATGACAAAGAAATATGATTTTCTGGTTATAGGTTCCGGCATTGCCGGCATGAGTTTTGCCCTGAAAGTGGCAAAAAAAGGCACCGTGGCTCTTATCTGTAAAACCACGCTCGACGAAGCCAACACAGCCCTCGCCCAGGGCGGCGTGGCTTCAGTGACCAACCTTGAAGTCGACGACTTTGAAAAACATATCCACGACACAATGGTGGCCGGCGACTATCTCAGCGACCCGGAGGCCGTGCGCAAAGTGGTGACGGAAGCACCCGGACAGATACGCCAGCTTGTGGAATGGGGTGTCGACTTCGACAAACGCCCCGACGGCACTTTCGACCTGCACCGCGAGGGTGGACATTCCGAATTCCGCATCCTCCATCACGCCGACAACACCGGATTTGAAATCCAGCAGAGCCTCATTGAGGCCGTGCGCGCCAATCCCGACATCGACGTATTCGAGAATCATTTCGCCATCGAAATAATCACTCAGCACCACCTCGGCAAAGTGGTGACACGCCGCACCCCCGACATCACATGCTACGGCGCATACGTGCTCACCCCTTCGGGCGAGGTTGACACCTTCCTGGCCAAGGTGACACTCATGGCCACAGGCGGATGCGGTGCCGTGTATCTCACCACCACCAACCCCCTGGTTGCCACCGGCGACGGCATAGCCATGGTCTACCGAGCCAAAGGAACGGTAAAGGACATGGAGTTCATCCAGTTCCACCCCACCGCACTGTTCCATCCCGGCGACCGCCCCTCGTTCCTCATCACCGAGGCGATGCGGGGCTACGGAGCCATCCTGCGCAACAAGCGCGGCGAACGGTTCATGGAGCGCTACGACGAGCGCCTCGAGCTTGCGCCACGCGATGTGGTGGCACGCGCCATCGACTCGGAGATGAAGCTCACCGGCGACGACCATGTGTATCTCGACGTGACACACAAGGACCCCGAGGAGACCAAGAAACATTTTCCCAACATATATCAGAAGTGCCTCTCGCTCGGCATCGACATCACACGCGACTACATCCCCGTGGCGCCTGCAGCCCACTATCTGTGCGGCGGCATAAAGGTGGACACCAACGGCGAATCGTCGATCAGGCACCTCTATGCCGTGGGCGAATGCTCCTGCACCGGGCTGCACGGCGGCAACCGCCTTGCCTCCAACTCACTGATCGAGGCTGTGGTCTATGCCGACGCTGCCGCGCGCCACGCATCGGAGGAGATTGCCCACATAAGCCTGCGCAACGATGTGCCAGAATGGAACGACGAGGGCACACGCCACCCCGAGGAGATGGTGCTTATCACGCAAAGCATCCGCGAGGTGAACCAGATAATGGGCACCTATGTCGGCATTGTCCGCTCCAACCTGCGCCTCGACCGCGCGTGGAACCGCCTCGACATCCTTTACGAGGAGACCGAGAAACTGTTCAAATGCTCGAAGGCATCGCGCGAAATCTGCGAACTGCGCAACATCATCAATGTGGGCTATCTCATCATGCGTCAGGCCAAGGAGCGCAAGGAGAGCCGCGGACTGCACTACACCCTCGACTATCCCCCTGTAAAAAGAATTTAACACATTACAGCACAATAAATTAGGGTGATGCCGAGTTATATAGATGTGTGACAACGGTTTCACCCTGTCTGTATAACCGCCAGCCCCGCACTACGGTTTATTACTTTCAATCTTCAATACCCCGCCTCTGAATATGCTCCGCCGGTTCATTCTACAGCTGTCTGTCACGCTTGCCGCATGCCTTGCGGCGGCCCAATGCGCGCATGCCGACGAACCTGTGAAGCTCACTCTCGAACAGGCCGAGAAACAGGCCATCGAGGGGAGCGAGGAGGCATCGGACGATGCTGTAAGGTTAAAGAAAAAACGCACAATCGAGCACCCAGGCACAGGAATGCAGAGCGTGTTCCGCGGAAAATACCATAAAGTCACCGAAGAGGGCGACACGGTGCTGGTGCTCGTGTTCAACGACATCACCGTATTTCCCGAACTCAAATTCAAGAACAAGAAACAGCGCGAATTCTACTGGCGCACCGTGCGTGATGTGAAACGCACCCTCCCCTACGCTAAACTCATCTGCGAGACACTGCTCGAGACATACGAATACATCGAGACCTTCCCCACCCAGGCCGAACGCGAAAAATATCTGAAAGAGATGGAGAGCGCCATCTTCCAGCAATATAAACCCGTGCTGATGCGCTTCTCCAAAGGGCAGGCACGCATGCTTGTAAAGCTGATTCAGCGCGAAACCAACCAGAGCGGCTACGACATCGTCAAAGCCTTCCTCGGCTCGTTCCGCGCCACCTTCTGGCAAGGTTTCGGCCGCCTTTTCGGCGTGAACCTCAAAGGAAAATACGAACCCCAGAAAAACGACAAGGACGCCATCATCGAGCGCGTCTGCGTCGCCGTGGAGCAAGGCCAGCTCTAACGCTATTCAATCATTTGTTATCCTGTAAGTCCCATTATCAGAAGTTCGAGCCGCCGTTCCTCATCCCCGACAGCTGGGAATGGGTACGGCTGGAAGATGTTGCCAAGATTGGAACAGGTGCAACACCATCAAAATCCAATATGGGGTATTATGGTAGAAATATCAACTGGGTAAGTAGTTCGGTCACTTCTTTTCCCTATGTAGATGAGCCAACGGATTTGATTACTGAATTGGCTTTAAAAGAGACAAATTGTGAAATATATCCTACTGGAACTCTTCTTATGGCAATGTATGGAGAGGGTAAGACAAGAGGACAAGTCACTGAACTTAGAATTGAAGCTGCGTCGAATCAAGCATGTGCAGCAATCAGGCCTTATATTTCTACAACTAAAAATTTTGTAAAACTATATTTACTTGCTAACTATTATCAGTTAAGGAGATTGGCAGAGGGAGGAAACCAACCTAACCTAAATCTTGGAAAAATTAGCACTCTTTTCATTCCTTTACCTCCTATACAAGAGCAGCAGAGAATTATAAAGCAATATGAGTTTATTTTAGAATCTATTGAACTTTTAGAAGCATCAAAAGCGCTTTTAGAAGGAAGCATTAATC
>DBFWRP010000369.1:0-6733 GCA_048222005.1 Muribaculaceae bacterium
ACCTTTGGCCGACATTCGCGATTGACATATCGCGATCTAAAGGTTGGCGTTGAATAAGAAAAGATTATACTATGTCGGAAGCTGTAACCGCGAAAGCGCTCTCGCAGAAAGAAATGAATAGTTATCGACTGACGTCGATAGAGGAGCCGGGCGACGAACGCATGGCTCAGATTATGAGGGATACTAATTAATGTAGATTAAAAATTGGATGGGGATAAGGGTGGAAGTGGCAGCAAAATGATATAAATTTGAGGGCTAAAAGAGATTTATGTGTTGCAAAATGTGTCGAAAATGAAAAAAGTGCTATTTTTACAGGTGGACATAGATACATTAACATAAATTTCTTTAACCTCATGAATGTAAAAAAGCTGACGTTTGCGGCGATTATTGCCGTGGCGATGGCCTCGGCGACGGGAGCACCTCGTGGTGTCGCGCCGCATATGGGTGCCAAAAAAGTGACGGCCGACATAACCGAAGCGGCCGATTTTTCCCGAGGGGTGACGATGAAACACCGTGCCGTGGTCCGCAAAGGTGTCCGCGGTAATGATGCAACAGCGAAGGGGCTTGTGGGAAACGCTCCTTTCGGTCTGGTGAAACCGGTGGCTCCTGCGCGCCGTTCGGCAGTGCCGATGCGTGCCAGTGCGATAACCGAAGGACTGGAGCTCAGGGCCAGCGTAATCTCTTCGCAGAACTTCATGCTTGATCGCGGTCTTTATAAAGTGCCTACCACCGAAGGGGGCGCCTTTGAGCTTATCGGCTACAATGTGATGGCAGAATATGGCGGTTATGACGACGGTAACGGCAAATTTTATCTCGCCGGAATGGTGAACTGGGGTATGGGTTATGTGATACCCTATCTTGATGTCTACAACACCGACACCTGGGAGCTTGCGGATCCGGTGGACGAAGCTGATTTCTCGATTCTCTGCACCGACAATGCCGTAGATCCCACTTCGGGAATTGTCTATGGTTGTTATTATGACGCCGACGGCGTTAATCTCAACTGGGCTACAGCTAATTACGCTGCCGGAGTTTCAACTTCCATCAAGGTGCTTTCCGAGGATGAAAAGATGTGGGGCGTGGCCTGCGACGACAGCGGCCAGTTCTACGCCATTCTGGAAAACGGAAATCTTGTGAAGATAAACAAGACCACCGGCGACATGGAGGTGGTGGGCGACACCGGACTACGTCCGTACTACACTACCAGCGCAACCTTTGACAACAAGGCCGGTAAAATCATTTTCGCTTATTCGCCTGTGACCGGCACCGGTGCTCTCTGGACCATTGACCCCGCCACCGCCGCAGCCGAGCTGGCCCTGAATTTCCCCGATTGCGAGCAGCTCACGTGCCTTACGGTGACGAGCACCGGAGCGGAACCCCTCGCACCGGCTGCACCTCAGCTTTCGGTTGAAGCTCCGAACGGAAGCATGACCGCGGCCTATACCATTACGATGCCGACTGAAAATGTCGACGGCTCGGAGGCCGATGGCACAATGAGCTATACGCTGATGGTCGATGGCGTCACTGAGGCTCAGGGCACAGCTGCCAAAGGCGCTGAGGTGAAGGGCTCAGTCACACTCTCCACTGAAGGGATGCATGCGTTTACGGCTTTCGCCACCAACGGCGTCGGCAACGGAGCCCGCAAGCAGGTGGATATTTTCGTTGGTAAAGGTGTGCCTGTCGCACCTGCATCTGTGGCGGCAAAAGTCAACGCTGACGGGACGGTGACGCTTTCGTGGGATGCTGTAACGGCATCGGCCGACGGCGGTTATATTTCGCCTGCGGATGTCACCTATAACATCACTTGCAACGGTGAGACAGTGGCCACCGGCGTTACCGGCACATCGTACACTGACACTCCCGCCACGCCGGACACGTATGTGAAACTCACGTACTCCGTGACAGCCGTGTATGATGGGAAAGAGTCTGCCGTGGCTGAATGCGTGGCCGGCATCGGCGCAATCACACCTCCCTATGCCTGCACATTCGACACTGACAAGCCCGACAGCGACCTTTATTCCACATTCAACCTCAATGATGACAATTCGTACTGGTATTACACCTCCTACTATAAATGCTTCAAGGTTGACTTTGTTAATGAGGGCGCCAACAACGACTGGCTCATAACTCCGGCGTTCCATTTCGAGGCCGGAAAGATATATGAATTCTCGTTCCGCATCTGCGCGGGAAGCACCATGTACAAGGAGCGCTATGCTTTGGCCATGGGTACAGCAGCCGATCCTGCCGCAATGACAACCACCCTCATTGCCGAGGAAGAGCTTGCCAACGATCCGGCTACTGCTACCGTAAAGACCGTGACCATCAAACCCACGGAAAGCGGAAACTACTTTATCGGCTGGCATGCCGTGAGCCCCGCTCCGTGTTTCATGATCCGTGTGGATGAAGTGACAATGAGCGCTCCGCTCACCGCCGGTTCGCCTGCCGAGGTTACCTCCATCGAGCTTACACCCGATGCCGACGGCCATCTCACACTTCAGGGCGCATTCAATGTCCCCGCTGTGAATGTGTCGGGCACCGCACTCGAAGGTGCATGCAAGGTGACGGTGACACGTGCCGGAAAGGATGAACCCGTGAAGGTGTGCGCCTCCGAGCAGCCCGGCGCACGCCTTACGTTCACAGACAATGACATACCCGAAGCCGGAACCTACACATATGAATTCCAGACCGAGAGCGCTGACGGAAACTCCGCAGGGCGTAAGGTCAAGGCCAGTGTATATGTCGGTCCGGTGGCTCCCGAACCTGTAAGCAATATCAAGGTTGTGGAGACCGACGTGCCAGGCACTGTGCAACTTAGCTGGACAGCACCTGCCAAGACCGTTGAAGGGAAGGAGATAAAGCCCGAAAACCTCACTTACATGGTTTACACCCGAGGTAGCGGCAACAGTGCCGTCGAGGTGCTCAACGCCCCTGTTTCAACCACCCAGGCTACAATAAAAGTGTGCGAACCCACCGAGGCAGCTTTCGCCATCCTCTATGTCGAGGCCCTGAATCTCGGACTGCCGTCGGAGGAGATGCCACGCTGCGAAATGACTCCCGTAGGACGCAGTGCCGCAGTGCCGTATGCCCAAAGCTACACCGATGAGCAGCGTGCCGCCAACATTGTCGGTATCCTCAATCCCGAAGGCAGCTATTCGGAATGGTCGGTGGGCAAATTCGAGACAGCAGGCATAAACGCCCAGGATGGCGACGATGCGTTCCTCTACCTCTATTGCCCCACCCAGTATGCTATGCCGGCGTTCTATACAGGTAAGGTGAACCTTGAGGGTGTGGAGAATCCGGTGCTCTCATTCTACCATTATGTGCTGTCATCGAACGAGACCAACCGCTTCCAGGTGCTTGCAGTAACGCCCGACGGCAAGCAGACCAGCCTCGGTCTGGTGGATCATGCCGACGGTTATGCCGACGGATGGAATCTGGCTCACTTCCCGCTCACACAGGTGAAAGGGCAGACGGTTTACTTCATTGTGCGCACTTATATCAACAGCCACTACAACATGGCATTTGACAATCTGCGCATAGGCAATATGCCCGACACCGATCTTGCTGCCACACGCCTTACCGCTCCCGCACGTGTGGAGATCGACACCCCGTTCACGCTCAATGCCACGGTGGCCAATTTCGGCAGCAAACCAGCCGAAGGTTACTCCGTAAGCCTCAAGCTCAACGGCGAGACCGTTACAACCGTCACTCCCGAAGGTCAGCTCGCATCAGGTGCTGAGACCACCGTGCCGTTCAGCTGTACGCTCAGCCCGCTCACCGGCGAGAATCCGGAGTTCACGGCCGAGGTGAACATCGCCAACGATGCCGATGCTTCGAACAACGTCACTCCCGCCGTGCTGCCTGAACTCAAGCTGCCGCGTTGGCCTGTGGTTGCCGATCTCAAGGCTGAACGTTCCGGCGCGGGTGTTGAGCTGACATGGAGCGCACCCTCCACCGCCGGTTTCGATGCCAAGGAAACCGAGGACTTTGAGGATGCAACACCCTGGGCCGACGAGGTGGAAGGCTGGACCATGATTGACCGCGACGACCAGCAGATAGGTAAGCTTGATGCAGTGGGTATGCCCGACGCCGTGGGAATGCGTACACGCCATTCTTTCTTCGTGTTCGACAATGAGGACGAGGAGATAATCTACTACAATCCTGCTCTGCAGCCGTTGTTCGGCGCACATTCAGGAAGCCGGAGCATGGCAGCGGTGTACATTCTGAGCTACTCCGCTCAGCAGGATGACTGGGCCATTTCGCCTGAACTGAACGGGGAGGCACAGACAGTGTCGTTCTATGCGCGCAGCTATCATCCCGATTTCCCTGACAAAATGGAGGTTCTTTATTCGATGAAGAATTCCACTGACCCTGCCGATTTCGTGACCCTCTGTGCCGATGGTCCGATTGAAGTGCCGCAGAAGGTTGACGCTCTCGGAAATGCTGAGTACACGTTCTACGACTTCCAGCTGCCTGCCGGAGCAAAACGTCTTGCCATCCGTGCATGCAACGCAGGTGGCGACGGATACATGCTCATGTTCGACGACGTGAAGATGAAGGTGGCCAACGCCACTCTCGAGATTGCCGGATATGACGTTTATCGCGACGGCGTGAAGCTGAATTCAGCCCTGCTTACCGCACCTTCATTTACCGATGCCACTACAGGAAACGGAGCGCACACATATCATGTTGTCGTGAACTACAACCGTGGCCTTTCAGCCGCCTCAAATGCTGCCGATGTAGCTACATCCGGAATCGGATCGGTATTCGCCGATGGCAACGGGTTGACAATCAAGGTTGAGAAGCACTGCATCATGGTAACCGGTGCCAAAGCCACCGACCATGTGACTGTGAATTCCGCTGACGGACGCGTGCTTTATGCAGCCGACGGCGATGCCACTGTGACACTTCCCGCAGGAATCTATGTGGTCACTGCCGGAAACCTTACCGCCAAGGTCGTGGTGCCCTGACATACATCCAGGAATTAAACAAAAGCAGCCGGTAGCCCGCAAGGGCTATCGGCTGCTGCCTATATGAAGGGGACTGATTGTTGGTTTGCGGTACAGATTATTTCAGGTTGCTGTATTCGGCATCGCTGACGGGCTCGAGCCATTGGGTAGAGGCTTCTTCGCCGGGGACCGAGAATGCGAGATGGGCGAACCAGCTGTCCTTGGCGGCTCCGTGCCAGTGCTTCACGTTGGCAGGTATGTTGATTACCGTACCGGGAAGAATCTCCACGGCAGGTTTGCCTTCCTCCTGATACCATCCGCGTCCGGCTACGCCTACAAGCATCTGGCCTCCCCCTTTCCGGGCCTTATGTATGTGCCAGTTGTTGCGGCAGCCGGGCTCGAATGTCACGTTGGCAAAGGGTATCTTTGTTCTGTGCCATGATGTTGAAGTTCAATGCAATGAGCATTATGAGCGTAATAAATGTCTTTTTGTTCATGTTGCGGACTTGATAAATGGGTTCACATCGCAAATTTATGGTTATAATGTGAACTGCAGGATATCCAAACTACAGAAGTGCCAACCAATTTTACCTTAAATGATTGATAAATGAGATTTTGGTAACAATGACGGTGAAATTGATACTGGTGTATGCGGCGAAAACGGCTATCTTTGCATGTGTACAAAAAAACGACGCATCATGAACGAGATACAGCATGTGGATTCCATCCAGGATTACAACGACTATTTTTCGATAGAGACCCTGCACCCGCTTGTCACCGTGATAGAGGGGAGCAAGGGGAAGCCGCTGCGCTACGGGCAGAAGACCATGGGCATTTTCGCTATAATGCTCAAGGATGTGGACTGCGGGACTGTGAAATACGGGCGCAGTGTCTATGATTATCAGCGCGGAACCATGTTGTTTGTGGCGCCGGGGCAGATTGTGGGCGCTCAGGACGACGGGGCGCTGCATCAGCCGGCAGGATGGATTCTCGCATTCCATCCAGAATTTCTGCGTGGTACGGGACTTTCACACATCCTGAGGGATTATTCGTTCTTTTCGTACAATTCAAACGAGGCGTTGCACCTCTCGGACCGCGAGCGGGCAACGGTGCTGTTCTGCATGGAGAACATACGGCATGAGCTGTCGCATCCCATCGACAAGCACAGCAAGGCGTTGATTATCGATAATATCAAGCTGTTGCTCGACCATTGCGTGCGTTTCTACGACCGCCAGTTCATAACCCGCGAAAACATAAACAGCGACATATTTGCCCGCTTCGAGCAGTTACTCGGCGACTGGTATGCCGCTCCTGAGGGATGCGAGGGGCAGCCGACGGTGCAGTATTGTGCCGACAAGCTCTGTCTGTCGCCAAATTATCTGAGCGACCTGCTGCGGAAGGAGACCGGTATGTCGGCTCTGAAACACATTCAGATGAAAATGGTGGATGTGGCCAAGGAGCGGCTGTTTGGCACGGGCGATACGGTCAGCGAGATTTCCTATACATTAGGCTTCTCCTACCCTCAGCATTTCAGCCGCTGGTTCAAGAAGATGACCGGCGTTACGCCGAATCAGTACCGGCTCACTGCCAATTGATTTTTTTGAGCGTGCTAACAAATGTGATATTTGAGTGTATTGATTTGTAGGGACATCGCTTTGCGATGTGTGAAATGGGTGAATGTCGTTAACAATGTTCCACATTGCAAAGCGATGTCCCTACAATTTGGTCGCAAGGCTTTTGGGAGATTATAAGTAATATATAGAAACGATATACTTAAGTAACTG
>DBFWRP010000037.1:0-1239 GCA_048222005.1 Muribaculaceae bacterium
GCACCCATGCCGCTTACACCGCCTCCGACCTGATGACAGCCGGAGGCTCAACGACAGGGACGGGCAACACCATCCACCTCTCTTTCGCCATGAAACACCGCATGGCGTTGGCCGTCATCGAGATGCCGAAGACCGTTTACAAGTTTATCGACGCGAATGTTCCCGACTACACCGTGGGGGCAGAAGCTACGTTCACAGGCACCGCCAAGCCGCTGCGCATGGCTGACGGCACTTACCGCTACTTGGTGCACTCGTCCATGCCGACTATCGAGGGATGTTATGACGGGGGGAACAGGGAGTTTACCATCACCACGTCCGCGTCCCATCCTGTCGTAGGGGAATACAAGAGATACAAGGTGGACGGCGCGGCGGAAACCATAAAGAACGTCACCTATGCCGAATCGGGCATTGCCCGCATCGGAGACTTCTACTGCACGAAAAATAACGGTACGACGGGGTATCTGATTCCGAAAGAGGCGGACGAAACGACGGTGCAGGCGGCTAAAGTCGTCGGCATCGTTTTCCAGACGGACAAGAGCCATATCGGTGCAAAGGAAAAAGAGAAGTTAGGCGGAGAAGGTAATGTCCATGGCCTTGTCATGGCTGTGAAGAATATCGCGACAAGACAAGCGTGGGGCCTTTTCGGTATGGATGAGGGGCTTACAACATGCAGGACGAAAGCCGATAACTACAACGACATCAGCGGTTACGGAAATTGCGAGCATATCCGCACCAATCGCGGCAACTTCGACAGTTATCCCGCATTCAAGGCCGCCTATGATTATAACACGACCTGTCCGGTTCCTGCGACCACGACCGGCTGGTATCTTCCAGCCTCCGGCCAATGGTGGGACATCCTGCAAAATCTGGGCGGTTGTCCGGCTTTGGCGGACGTTACCCAGCAAACCTCGCCAGACATCGCTGGAGAATTCCTCTGGAAGAGCCAAGGAGATGTTCCCGCCGCTTTGAACAAATGGATGGAGAATATCGCCGTTGGGGACAAGGATACATTCAACAACCTCGTCTCGTTTTGTTCGTCTTCGGAGCACTCGAAGTACCACACATGGTACTGGATTTTGAACAACTTCCAAGGCATGGTGCGCTGCATCTGGGCAAGTAAATTCGACGGCAGTGACAATGTGCGTCCCGTCCTTGCTTTCTGAGAAACCGGTGTACTGACGACTGTTTCCAAAAGCTGTTAGGACAGTATCCGGATAAAGAAAGGAGGAAGTGTTGTAT
>DBFWRP010000370.1:0-1100 GCA_048222005.1 Muribaculaceae bacterium
CCGGGCAAAGAGCAAGCGTCTGGGCCTGTGGGTGACGCTTTGCCCGTGGTGCCATCAGAACGGCCCGACCGCCATCCACAACAACCATGATGCTGATCTTCGGCTGAAGCGCTGGGCGCAGAAAAAGGCTATGGAACACTACGGCTGGCCGGAAGCCCGGTTTATTCAGGAGTTTGGGAGGTCGTACCTGTGATGCCCATCATCGCTATTGACCCCGGCAATGTGCAGTCTGGCTACTGCGTGATTGACCAGAAAACGCTCCGACCGCTGGAGTTCGGAAAAATCGACAACGAAGAACTGCTGAAAAAGCTGGAATCGGCTGCCAAGCAGGGATGGCGGTGGGCGGTCATCGAAATGGTGGCCTCCTACGGGATGTCCGTTGGTCGGGACGTTTTCGACACCACGGTCTGGATCGGCCGGTTCTATCAGGTGCTTTCGTCCCGGTGCTCGGTGCGGATGATGTGCCGCATCGAGGAGAAAAAGCACATTTGCCACGACAGCCGAGCCAACGACACCGCCATCCGGCGGGCATTGATTGACCGATTTGCAGCCCACGACCTGAAAAACGGCAAGGGCACAAAGAAAGCCCCGGATTTCTTCTATGGCTTCAAGGCTGATGTGTGGGCAGCCTACGCACTGGGTCTGACCGCCATCGAGAACCGGGAGAACGACTATAAATTTTCGACTACTTAAAAGCTACTTGAAAGGAGCTTCGTCATGGATAATTCTCTGTCTGAATCCGCACGTTTCGCAGTCTACCGTGAAAAACTCAAGGGCATCTGCGAGGCCAACAACCTGAGCTATGTGTTCATCAAGAACGCATATCCCATCAAGCTGGTTATCCGTCCGCTGGGCGGCGTTGGTGAGCAGATGTCGATGCTGGAAGAAGCGACCGAGGACAACTACATCTCGCCGGGCGCATCCATCTTGTTCACCGTCAAGGACGGAAACCTGACCTACCGCATGAGCAAGACATTCACGATCTCCGACACCCTGTTCAACAAAATCATGAACATCTTCAAGAACATGCACTACCTCTGGCTCCAGTTCTTCTTCCGGGATTTGGTCGAGGGTGGAAAGCTGGCAGCTCTCGGCTACAA
>DBFWRP010000371.1:0-1259 GCA_048222005.1 Muribaculaceae bacterium
ACCATGCTGCATGCAGCTTCCAGAGAAGCAGCGTTCAGGTCGGGCATCTTGGTCTTGGCAATCTCTTCCACCTGAGCGGCGGTCAGAGAAGCGACCTTTTCCTTGTTGGGCTTGCCGGAAGCGGTGTTGATGCCAGCTGCCTTCTTGATCAGAACGGCTGCCGGAGGAGTCTTGGTGATGAAGCTGAAGGAGCGGTCAGCATACACAGTGATGACGACGGGGATCACATAACCCATCTGGTTCTTGGTACGCTCGTTGAACTCCTTGGTGAATGCCATGATGTTGACACCCTTCTGACCCAGAGCAGGGCCAACAGGGGGAGCCGGAGTTGCCTTGCCGGCCTCGATCTGCAGCTTAATGTAGCCAGTAACTTTCTGTGCCATAATAAATGCACCTCCAAAAATCTGTGGTGAGTTGCGGCACGGTGTCTCCGTGCCTCCCACGAGCATGTGCACAGTGCACACGCTCTATAAGAACCGCACTGCGGTCTTACCTTGGTAAACGATTTGTGCCGGTTGGTTACGGCAGCTCGACCTGACCGATCTCCACCTCTGCGGGGGTCTCGCGGCCGAACATGTTGACCTTGAGCTTCACTTTGAAGTTCTCGGTATCGATCTCCTCCACAAGGCCCATAAAGCCTTCCAGAGGACCGGCGGTGATCTGCACGGTGTCGCCGACGTTGAAGTCGACTGCCAGAGGTGCAGCCTTTTCCACGCCCATCTTCTCTACTTCTTCAGCAGAGAGGGGAACGGGCTTGGATGCGGGGCCGACGAAGCCGGTGCAGCCGCGCGTATTGCGCACCACGTACCAGGTATCGTCGTTCATCACCATTTTGACCAGAACGTAGCCGGGGAAGAGCTTGTGCTCCACCATCTTCTGCTTGCCGTTCTTGTCAATTTCGGGAACCATCTCGACGGGAACCTTGATATCGCAGATCAGATCCTGCAGATGACGGTTCTCCACCATGGTCTGCAGGTCGTTCGCGACCTTGTTCTCATAGCCGGAATAGGTATGCACTACATACCAAAGTGCCTCATTGGATTGTTCTTCCATTTTGGTCTGCCCTCCGTTTCAAGATGATTCTCAGGCGCCGATGATCAGGCCCAGGATGCCGCCGAAGATGGCATCCAGCAGGATCATCACGACCGCTGCGATGGCGACGGTCACGAGCACGACGATGGTGTTGGTCTTAACGTCCTCTTTGGACGGCCACACCACCTTCTTCAGCTCGCTCTTGGTGTCGCGGAAGAACTTGGCAC
>DBFWRP010000372.1:0-2088 GCA_048222005.1 Muribaculaceae bacterium
GGCATTGGCTATGTCGAGCATGGTAGTGTTCTCCACCCCTTTGCGGGCGAAGAGCTGACGGGCCACTTCTATTAGACGTTCACGGGTCTTGCTTACCATGCTGCATGCATCTTGACAATGTTTCAACGTGCGAAGTTACGAAATTTTCTGCAAATCAGCCATCCTCCCCACAATTATTGAACCGGCCATCGATCCGCGCCACTCAAAACCATCTGAGTTATGGTATAAATTTAAGTATTTTTATTGGCACGATTATGGGGGATTGGCTAACTTCGCATAAAATTCGAACAATCATGCGGCAAGCGGCCGCGAATCACATATTTCCTGAAATGCACCGACATTCCTCACACCACATATTCACTATTTTTATCACCATCGCCGTCCTGACCATCGGCTACGCATCTGCCGTGGCAGCTGTTCCTGCGGACACGGAAATAACATTTCCACGTTCACACAGAGCCCACATCGGCGTGATTGTAAGAGACCTTTCCTCGGGTAAAAACATCGTGGAACAGAATCCCGACAAATTCCTGACTCCCGCCAGTATCGTCAAAAGTGTCACGGCATCCTCCCTTCTCCTTGCCGGGAAAGCCGACACCGTGTTCTCCACGCCGGTTTACGCCATGGGCGACATAGACGCCGACGGCGTGCTGAACGGCAGCGTCATAATCAAAGCGTCAGGCGACCCCACCACCGAGAGCCCCCGCTTCACGAATCGTTCGGACCTGATCAGCTCCACCGCCGCCAGCATACGGCGTCTCGGCATCCGCAACATCCGCGGCAGCCTGGAAATCGACTCGGCGGGATTCATCCAGCAGGGTCCGGTGGACCGTTGGGAATTTGACGATCTCAGATATGCCTACGGAGCCGGACTGCATCCGGTCAACTATCACGACAACACCATAAACGGAGATAAGGCACTTGCCGACCCTGGCGAAGAGCTGCTCATCACGCTTGAGGAACGGCTGAGTGCCGACAGCATCAACGTGGAATGGAACGAAGTGGATACCGCCGGAATGCTGCCGCGGCCACTGCTTACAGCCACTTCACCCGATGCATGGCAAATTATGCGCGAAATGATGGAACAGAGCGTGAACCTATATGCTGAAAGCATGCTCAGATTACTTGCTCCGGGCAAAGACCGGGGTGCCGCACTACAATGCCAGTCGCAGTTGTTGCAGAATCTGGGCATCGACACCGAAGCAGCGCAACTTTTCGATGGCAGCGGACTCACCCGCGCCAACCGTGTGACACCCGACTTCATGGCCGACCTTCTTGAATCCATGGCAAAAAGCGATTTGAGCCAACGTTTTGTGAGCCTGTTCCCTTCTGTCGGGCAGGAAGGCACCGTGCGCCGGCTGCTGTGCGGCACACCACTTGAAGGACGCCTTGTGCTGAAAAGCGGATCGATGAACGGCGTGCAGGCCTATGCCGGCTACAAGCTCGACAGTTCCAACCATCCCACCCACGCTGTGGTGATAATAGTCAACGACTTCACATGCAAACGCGCCGCCGTGACGAGCGCCATCTCATCGTTCCTACTCCGACAATTTCCGGAATGACGCAATCGCCGCGCGCACACATCCAATCCATCCAGACCAGAATAACAAATTACACAATCACATAAAAATCCCACCCATGAACGGAACAATCGGCCAGATGCTCACACTCACAGCCGACATTGCTGAAGCTCTCCTGACAATCAAGGACACCGACAGCGGCATTACCCCAGAACTCATCGACAAGATTGAGCAACTGCACAGACTGGCACATCTGCCTGTCGAAACGGCAAATGATGTTGAAGAGACTCCGCTCCCTTCTGCGCAGCCTACAATGGATGAGATCCCGTGCGAACCGATAGCCCAACCCGCCCCGCAGGCAGATCCGGAGACGGAAACGACACAAGACACGGAAGAAGAAGAGGTAGCTCAGCCCAGCCCTCTACTTCCGGAAGCAACGACGGCCGCAACTACAGAAGCTGAAACCACAGAAGCTGAAATTTCAGGAACTGAAACGACAGAAGCTGAAATTTCAGGAACTGAAACGACAGAAACTGAAACGACAGAATACATCCAGGCAACCCCATCG
>DBFWRP010000373.1:0-1778 GCA_048222005.1 Muribaculaceae bacterium
CATCTGTGACCGTCGGCATCGGGAAAACTGAGATCACACTGTGGGTTGATGGTGAAAGTGAAACGTTGCGTCGTACCACTGGGAATGAGGCGTTTCTCGAAATGCTTCAGTTCCTTGACCGGCCGGGTAATACTACTCGCGGGGTCGGTGATATACCATAGAACGATTTCTTGTCCGTCCATTTTTCCTTTGTTAGTGACATCGACACTAATGGTGAGCGTATCGGTAGCGGTAAACTGGCTTACATCCACCGTAGGAAGAGAATAGCTGAATGTAGTGTAACTCAGACCATGACCAAACTCGTAGAGTGGTGTGCTCGGCATGTCTTGATAATGGCCTTGATAGGGACGCGCACTCTGCCGGAAGTTGTAATAAAGCGGTATCTGCTGTGTGGCATAAGGAAAGGTCATGGCCAGTTTGCCCGATGGGATGATTGCGCCAGTGAGCATATCGGCTAGTGGGGTGCCGGCTGCTATACCTGGTTTCCAAATAGATAGGATAGCGTCACAGAGTGGCTCTACGTCGCCCAAAGGTATGGGACGTCCGCTCGAAAGTATAAGTACTACAGGGCGTCCGACACGCTTGACGGCCCGCAGCAGTCCTTTTTGTACAGCGGTCAGCGAGATATCGGCACGGCAGTTGTTTTCGCCGCTCCACTGCTTTTTCTCACCTAAACAGATCACCGCTACATCGCTTCGGCGGGCAGATTCGACGGCAGCAGCATACAGCGTGGTATCATTTCCTTCAAAGTCACAGCCTTGGGCATATTCAATCTCTATTCGGCCTTTCCATTGCTTTTTCATCCCATCCAGCAGGGTCTCTGCATCAGCGGGACGTCCATGTGCTCCCCAATGACTCAACAAATGCTCTCCGGTATTGGCCATCGGACCGACAACCGCCACTCGCCTCACCTCGTGCAAAGGTAGCAGGTTATTGGTATTTTTAAGCAGTACAAACGATTCAGCCGCCAGTTGTGCTGATATAGATATTGCTTCCGGTTGCAGCATGGTATGTTGTTCGCTACGTTCCTCGGTGTAAGGTCGTTCAAAGAGTCCGAGTTGAAACTTTACCCTCAGTATTCGGCGCACAGCCTCATCGATGGTTTTCATCGATATACGTCCTTGGTTGACAAGTTCCTCAAGGTGCTTACGATAGATGCCATCCACCATATCCATTTCCACACCTGCATTCAATGCCAGGGCTGCACAGTCCGGCTCATCAGATGCCATACCTTGTGTACGCAACTGAGCTACTCCCGCCCAGTCAGACACCACAAAACCTTTATGTCCCCAATATTCTTTAAGTACAGTGGTGAGTGTATAGCGATTGGCATGAGCCGGTGTACCGCTGATATCATTAAACGAGGCCATGACGGTAAGGGCACCAGCCTCGATGCCAGCCTGGAACGGTTGTAGGTAGGTATCCCATAGAGATTGGCGTGACACCTCGGTAGCTGTATAATCACGCCCTCCGGTTGATGCTCCATAAGCCACATAGTGCTTCATACAGGCTGCCATACGGTCTGTAGAACTAAGATCGTTACCTTGATAACCCCGTACGGTGGCAGCCCCCAAGCAAGCATTGACGTAAGGATCCTCGCCATAGCACTCCATCACACGCCCCCAGCGAGGGTCACGCGACACGTCTACCATCGGTGAGAACGTCCAATCCACACCTGCCGCGTATGCCTCGCGTGCCGCCATACGTGCCGCTTTATAAGTCAGGGTTGTATTAAACGAACATGCTTGTCCTAAGGGAATGGGATAGAGGGTACGAAA
>DBFWRP010000374.1:0-3261 GCA_048222005.1 Muribaculaceae bacterium
GTATTCTACTATTTCAATAACGAGTGGATTCCAGGAGCTGGCCTTGACATGGTGCCCCGTGACTCCATTCAAGCGGCGGAAATAAAAAACGACGAGTATGGCAATCGTGCCGTATTCTTCACAGTGTCGTCTGAAACTCAGGACAGAATAAAAGCGGAAGCGAGGAATACGTGGCCATATCTTGAACCCCGCTGCGAGTTTACCGGAGGCAACGGAAAACTTAAAGAATGGCTTGATGAAAATATCCGTATTCCCGAAGGATTCAAGGGCAGTGAACGAGTATTTGTTAAATTCACCGTTCATCCAGACGGCTCTATCAGCGACGCAACAATTTATAGGAGGCGGAGCCAAAACGAGGCTGTCAATCAAGAGGCACTAAGGCTTGTGAATGCCATGCCTAAATTCCGCGTTAAATATTATACTCCCCAAAAGAAAAACCTCCACCTTACCCTTCCAATAACATTCAAAGAGCCGGGCACTATATTTATAAGAGGCTGCGAAAGTTCCTTCATCAAACAGTTTCCCTCTATTGAGGCAAGAATCCGGCAATTATATGAAAACCTGGTGTTTGAAACTGCCAAAGACCCTGATTTCAAAATTGCGGACATTTGTACCGCCGATTTTCTTCAGCGCCTGAAAAAAGCCAATGACTACGATCCGGACGGTTACGCAACGTGGCTTTTAAGGTCGGGTATGCAGGATGGCGATGATACTCCTTCAATAGTGCTGTCCATCCTGCCACGCAAGGACAACAAAGTTCTTGTTAATTGGGAAGACATGGGACATTTGGGTTCCACCACATTCTCCATGACGGAATCTGATGGAGAGTGGAAAATCTGCGACGCAACAGTCCCGAAGGGCTTCAATCCATTATAATCTCGTTCTGAGCGTTGATATATAGTATGTAACAGGGCGCCGGCGGCAAGGCGGCGCATCTCCCCTCGCGTTTGCAAATATTTTGCTAACTTTGAAGCATAAAACAGACTTCAACACATGGCAAGTTTTCTGCAAATAGAGAATCTCACAAAGAGTTATGGCGACCGCCTGCTGTTCGCCGATGTTACGTTCGGCATCAATGAAGGCGACAAGATTGGTCTGATAGCCAAAAACGGCATGGGCAAAACCACACTGCTGCGATGCATCGCCGGGCAGGAGAGTGTGGACAGCGGAACGGTAACATTCACCTCCGGATTGCGAATGGGATTCCTGGAGCAAAGCCCGCAACTCGACGAAAACCTCACAGTGACCGAAGCTTGCCTGCAGGCCGATTCCGCAGTTGCACAAGCCATCCGCACTTATGAGGAGGCTCTGGCATCGGGCGACGACGCCAGAATTGCCGCTGCATCCGAGGCAATGGATGCCGCTAATGCCTGGGACTACGAGGACCGCCTCCGCCAGATGCTTTCGCAACTCGGCATCACCGACCTCAACAAACCCGTGGGACAACTCTCCGGAGGGCAACGCAAACGTGTGGCCCTGGCAAAGGTGATACTTGAGGAACCGCAGCTGGTGCTTCTCGACGAGCCGACAAACCATCTGGACATCGAGTCGATTGAATGGCTTGAGAGTTTCCTGCAACGTTCGCGTGTGGCATTGCTGATGGTGACACACGACCGCTATTTCCTTGACCGTGTGTGCACAAGGATAATCGAGATTGACCGGAGTCAGATATTCTCGTATGAGGGAAATTACGACAACTATCTGCGACGCCGACGCGAACGCATCGAAGCCATGACGGCCGAACTGGCAAAAGTGAAGAACACCCTCCGACGCGAACAGGAGTGGATGAACCGCCAGCCGCAGGCACGTGCCGGGAAAGCCAAATTCCGCATCGACAACTTCTACGACCTGAAGCAACGCGCCGCCATCGACCTGCGTCAGCGCAATGTGAGTCTTAACGTCAAGTCGAGTTATATCGGCTCCAAAATCTTCGAGGCATCGCACGTAAGCAAACGGTTCGGCGACAAAATAATTCTCGACGATTTCAACTACATCTTTTCCCGCTATGAAAAGGTGGGCATCATCGGCCATAACGGCGTGGGCAAATCCACATTCATAAAGATGCTGCTCGGCGAGGTAGCCACCGACAGCGGTACATGGGACATAGGCACCACCGTCCGTTTCGGCTATTACCGTCAGGACGGCATGCACTTTTCCCCCGACAAGAAAGTGATCGAGGCCATAACAGATGTGGCCGACGACATCGTGCTTAACGGAGGCGAACTGCGGCTGAATCCGTCGCAATTTCTCCAGCAGTTCCTTTTCACACCTGCCGACCAGCAAAAGCTCATTGCCAAATTAAGCGGTGGCGAGCGGAGCCGTCTCTATCTCGCATCGGTTCTTTTGGGCTCGCCAAACTTCCTGATACTCGACGAACCCACCAACGACCTTGACATTGTAACCCTCGGCATCCTTGAGGAGTACCTTGCCGACTTCGAAGGGTGCGTGATTGTCGTTAGCCACGACCGATATTTCCTTGACAATATCGTGGACCATCTTTTCGTGCTCCCCGGCGACGGGTCGGTAAAAGATTTTCCGGGCAACTATTCCGACTACCGCCTGTGGCAACAGCAGCAGGATGCGGAAAAGAAAGCCCTGGAGGCTGAACGAGCTGCCAAACGCACTGACAATGCTGACACCAAGCCCCAATCTACAAGGGAACGCCCGGCCAGACTGACATTCAAGGAGAGGAAAGAACTTGAACAACTGGAAGCCGAACTGGAGGCGCTGAATGCCGAAAAAGATGCGCTCGACGCATTGTTCAACAGCGGTGAGACCATAGCCGACATAGCCGAGAAATCGCAACGCTACACAGAACTGACCGCATTGATCGACGAAAAAGAGATGCGTTGGCTCGAACTCTCGGAAAAAGCCTGAGAACACCATCCGTTACGACATAAGAACAGGGCTGCGATGTGAAAACAGATTCACATCACAGCCCCTTTCTTCAGGTCTTGGTCTATATTATTCCTGAGTTTTGATTATGCCGGTCACGACTTTTGAGGTGGTGTCGCCGTCGGGCGCCTGCTCCGGCTCAACGATGCACACTTCATATTGTATATAACCCCAACAAATCGGGTAATCCACCACATATATAGGCATCTGTGCCTGCAGCAGGTGATTGCCGAGGGGCAGATCGGCCGTATCGATGATCAACTCGTAAGGTGCCGACGGATTGGTTCCGATCAGATAGTGATCCCAATAATAGGACACGGCTCCGAACGCGGCGTCACGGTCAGTGTGGTTAACGAGGGTGAGACC
>DBFWRP010000375.1:0-6887 GCA_048222005.1 Muribaculaceae bacterium
CGTTGCGGAACATTTGGCATGAAAAAGGAAATAAATGCCAATAAAAAGCGCTTGCAAAGGTGCAAATGAGGTGTTGCAGAGGCGCAAAATGAGATGGAGTAGCATATTGTGGCCGGGAATTTACGGCACCTACGAACCGGAGGGGGAGGACAATGTGTTGTTTATTATCATAAAGATGAGTGCACACGGGCGTTTCCATAAGTTTTGCCGATTGCGGCAATAGGAAAATCCCTTAAAAACCGCTTCCGCCACTTTCCGGGATGCTCTACTTTTGCGGCGAAATAAGAAAACAAGACAAACTTTTAAAAAACTACGAAAATGAGCGAACCGATGATTGTGTGGTGTGTGATAGCGGGTGTGCTGTTGCTCGCCTTTGTGATCAGAGACATAGAAAAATCCCTTAACGGCAGACGGCGTCATAGCGCCCATGGCGCTCACCATCTGTTCGGAATGGGAAAAGAGAGGGAGATGTTCTACATTCCCGGAGATGTGGACGATGAGGATGAGTTTGATGACTGACACAGAATGTTGCAGCCGTTGTGGTGACACACAGCTGCGCCCCGCGGCGGAATTTCTTGCCGAGTATGCCGCATGGCTGCTGGGCTGCGGCGCCACGTGCATACGCATTGAAAAGAATACCCGACGAATGGCCGAACGGTTCGGCGTGGAGTTCGATATCTCCATTATGCCCACCCATGTGGTGGTGTCGGTAGGGGGCGGCCGCTGCGTGCAGCCGTGTGTGGCCATGCACAAGGTGGCGGCGTGCGGCATAAATTTCAATCTCAACGCCAGCCTGAGCCGTCTGAGCTGGAAGGTGGCCGACCTGCGTCTTGGTTTCCGCGATGCAGAGCGGATGTTCGGGATGATAAAGCGTACCCGTCCCACCGGCCGATGGGAGGTGCTTCTGCTCGCGAGTCTGGCCAACGCCTCGTTCTGCCGCCTGTTCGGCGGAGATTTCACGGCAATGCTGATTGTGTTTGTATCTACCGTTGCCGGCTACAGGCTCAAGCAGGTGATGCTTGAGGACAAACGGGATGTGCGCCTCACGTTTCTGTGCGCTTCGTTCTTCTCGGCGGCCATAAGCGCGGGCGGCCATGTGTTCGGCATCGGCTCCACGCCCGAAATCGCTTTGGGCACCAGTGTGCTGTATCTCATTCCCGGCGTGCCTTACATTAATGCCGTGAGCGATATGATCGACCGCCACTATCTGTGTGCTTTCAGCCGTTTTGCCGATGCAGTGGTGCTCACTGCCTGCCTGTCGGCTGGGCTGTGCGGCGGAATGCTTGTGTTGGGTTTAAGATGGTTTTAGGTTATGTGGAACGAATTGCTGATAAATATTTTTGAGGATGGATTGTTTGCGGCGATAGCGGCAATCGGTTTTTCCAGTATAAGCAACACTCCGCGGCGTGCCTATCTCACCTGCGGGCTGATAGCCGCTGCGGGCCATGCGGTGCGCTATGTGCTCATGCTGCCACAGCTCGGCGGGATGCACATCATCCTGGCAAGCACCATCGCCTCGTTCACCATCGGGGTGCTGGCGGTGCTTTTTGCCCCCCGCATCAAGTGTCCGGCCGAAGTGTGCTTCTTCCCGGCGTTGCTCCCCATGATTCCGGGGATGTATGCCTACCGCACGGTCGAGGCCATGCTCTCGTGCCTGTATCACACGCAGGAAGAGGAGTTCGGGCATTACTTGTATCTGCTGTCGTACAACGGACTAACCTGCGCGTTCATCATTTTGGGGATGGTCATAGGTGCAACGGTGCCGGTGTTCCTGTTTAAAAAACTGTCGTTCACCGCTACAAGATAATGTGGAAATAAATAATTTTGCAGTTGAATGGAACTGAGACAATTAAAATACTTCGTCAAGGCGGCCGAGACTCTGAACTTCTCGGACGCGGCCCGTGCGCTCAACATAGCGCAAAGCTCACTGTCGCAGCAGATAAAACAGCTTGAGGATGAGCTTGACATGCAGCTTTTCCTGCGCAACAGCCACTCCATCAGGCTCACCGAGGCCGGGGAGATGATGTTGCCGCTCGCTTTGCGCACCATTCATGATGCGGAGACCTGCACCGACCGCATCCGCGACCTTAAAAAACTGCTCACAGGTACGCTGAACATAGGCGTGACGCATTCGTTCAGCCCGATTCTCACCGAAACCGTGGTATCGTTCATGAAGCTTTATCCCGGCATAAAGCTTAACATCGTCTACAAGCAGATGAACGAGTTGATGGAACTGCTGGCCGGCAGAGACATAGATTTTGTGCTCGCCTTCAAACCCTCGTGCCCCATGCCCGATGTGGAGTCGCACATATTGTTCCAGAACTCGCTGGCGGCCGTTGTCAGCTCCTCGCATCCGCTGGCCCGCCAGGAGAAGGTCACCCTTTCCGAATTGCAGAAATATGAGCTTGCATTGCCCTGCCGCGGCCTTCAGGCGCGCAACGCTTTCGACAGCGTGGCGGCTGCCTACGACGGATTCAAAATCCGCATCGAGCTGAACGAGGTGAACATCCTGCTGAAGCTGGTGCGGCAGACGCATCTTGTCACCGTGCTCGCCGAGGATTCGATCTACAACGAGCGCGATGTCAAGGCTGTGCCTCTGGCCGTTCCCGCCAACGAGATGGCAGGATGTGTGCATATACTGAAGGACACCTACCACAAGCAGTCGATGCGGGAGTTTGTGCGTCTGCTCAGCGAATCGCTCGCCGTGAAGCAGCGCCAGAACTCCTGGCTGTAAGGCGCGGGTTATTTTACGTGGATGGAGCGACGGAACCTGATGTCGTCCGAGGCCGCTCCCACCTGAATCTCGAATTCTCCGGGCTCAACGATGCGCTGCAGGCGCTCGTTGTACAGTGCAAGCTCGTCAACCGGAATCGAGAATTCCACCTCCACCTCCTTGCCTGCGCGCTTGCCGGTGCGTCTCGGGAACGATACGTTCAGACGTCCAGAGGGATTCACATTGCCGAAGAGCTCGTCGGCCATGGCGTTGCCCTGCTGTTTCATATGGGCTACAGGCAGGGTACATCGCATTTTTAATAAGGTGCGGTTCTTGATATTGAAACATTTAGCCGACAGTGTTGTTATACAAATAAGCAGGCAGCCACTGAGGCTGCCATTAAAATCATAGGGATGTAATCATAGGGATGTTATGAAAAAGATTGTTTCGATGCTCGTTGTTTTTTGTTGCGCACTTTTGGGCAAGGCGCAGGTCACGGTTCCGTACACGGAGCTGAACTACAATGTGCATTACCATTGGGGACTGATTGATGTGAACATCGCTCATGGAGTGCTGACCATGCAGACCGAGGGCAACCGCTTTGTGGCCACGCTCGACGGCAACAGTATCCCGTGGAACGGCCGGGTATATTGCGTGAGCGATACCCTCGTGGCCACCATGACGCCTGGCGCAGGCCTGAGCCGCGAGCATGTGGACTATATCAACGGATGGTACATGAAGCCGAAAGTGATGCTTTACCGGAGCGGACGCTTTGATCCGGACCTCCCGTCGAACTACAGGAGCATAAACGGTCAGGGCACGCTCTCCGCAAGCGGCGAGACTATGGAGGCCATCACCATCACGGCCGACATGCTTGGCCTGTTCTATTATTTCAGGGAGATTGATTTCGAGGCGATGACCGAAGGCCAGCAAATCGCCATCCCCATCAGCATGCAGGGCGGCGCCTCTGAGCAGGTGGTGGTAACGTACAAAGGGAAATCGCATATTGCTACGGCGTTCGGCTCCTACTCCACCTATTCAGTGGCGTTTCAGTACAGCTATCACGGACAGATGAGCGGCTACACCGTGAATGCCGAGGTCTCTTCCGACGACCGCATCCCCATCCTCATTGCCGCCTCCCTCCCCATCGGCAAAGTCGAAATGATCTACCACCCCTAATCCTCCCTCCACCATAAAGCAAGCAGCGCCATCATCCTCAGGGTGATGGCGCTGCTGCTGTTTGAATTGCGAATTTGCAGGTCAGAGGGAGAATTTTGTGGTGAGGCTGGGGGTGCGGAGGATGTAGAGGCCGGGGGTGAGATGGGAAATTGTATGGCTTGTGCCGCTGTATACCATACGGCCCTGCATGTCATGGATGGTGATGTGTGTTCCGGTGTCAAGGCCGCTGATGGTCAGAATGCCGCTCTCTACGGAAAGCTGCACCTGTGAGCTGTTATCCGTAGTTACTGTTGTCACGCCGGAGTAATCCATCTCCTCGACATTCCAGAAGTTCCTCCACGGGTCAACTTTTTCGTATGCCGCCATTGTGCCGGTCGGAACGTATAAAATAGCGTTCTTTAAAACTCCATCTGAGAAGTCTGGATTACATCTTATAGGGATTTTGCATTGCACATAAATAGTTTCCAACCTTGAGCAGCCCCCGAACGCACACGTTCCGATAGAGGTCACAGAGTTGGGAATCGTCACGGAAGTAAGGCTGGAGCAGCCCCCGAACGCATCCATTCCGATAGAAGTTACAGAGTTCCCAATCGACACGGAAGAAAGGCTGGAGCAGCCGTTGAACATGCCATATCCTATAGAAGTCACGGAATTTCCAATCGTCACGGAAGTAAGGCGGGAGCATAACCAGAACGCATTCTTTCCTATAGAGGTTACGGAGTTAGGGATTGCCGCGGAAGTCAGGCTGGAGCAGCCAAAGAACGCGCTCTCTCCGATAGAGGTCACGGAGTTAGGGATTGCCACGGAAGTAAGGCTGGAGCAGCCAGAGAACGCGCTCTCTCCGATAGAGGTCACGGAATTAGGGATCGCCACGGAAGTCAGGCTGAAGCAGCCTGCGAACGCGCCATTTTCGATAGAAGTTACTGAGTTAGGAATCGTCATGGTTGTCTTTCCTGCCAGGCAGCATAAAAGAGTAGAGGCATCTTTATTATAAAGTATTCCATCAATAAATGAGAACTCTATGTTTGCTGGGTCAACATAAATGGTTTCTAACTTTGAGCAGTACGCGAACGCGGCACTTCCGATAGAGGACACGGAGTATCCAATCGTCACGGAAGTCAGGCTGGAGCAGCTCCTGAACGCGTAATCTCCGATAGAGGTCACGGAGTTTCCGATCGTCACGGAAGAAAGGCTGGAGCAGCCAAAAAACGCACTCGATCCGATAGAGGTTACAGTGTAGGTCTTGGATTTGTACATTACCTTTCGGGGGATTTCTATATCTCCTGAAACGTAATCCAGATCATTGTTTAAGTCTTTGTAAGTGACTTCAACCGTGCGGTCTTCTTCCGATATAATGTTATAGTACAGTCTTTCATACTTAAAATCATAGGCAGAAGATGTCGCGATTGAGAGGAGCGTGAACAGGGCGAATAATAATTTTCTAAACATGGCTGATTGGAGTTATTTAATGAAACAATTGAGGAAGGTTTTTAAATTTTCCCATGGTAATTTGCCATCGATATAAAAGCGGCCGTTCTCAGCCACGGATATGGTGACATCCTTGCCTTTTTTCTCTAAATCGCCTCGTTCGATGGCTTTGCACAGATTGGAAAGTAGAGCTCCAAGAATGGATGACTTGCCCGATTTGGCGAATTTCAGGCGATTGTCATTAGTGTTTTTAAGCGCATTTTGGAGCTCGTCAAGAGTGGATGTGACATGCAAGCAATCCGGACTGATTGTTTCAGTCCAGTTGAAAGCTTTTGGGAATGCTTCTTTAATGTTTTTTTCTGTAGCAGATGCATCGAAATTCTGTTTGTACATGCACATGAACCGGTAAAGGAGTTTAGTCTCAGCATCGTCAAAACAGTCGTAAGCTTTTGCCATATATGTTTCTCGTTGTGTTTCTCATCCTCCAATGAAACGGTTGCGATTGGACATAAAAAAGGTGTGAGGATTGTATCTTGTTTTATCCTAAAGTCAGGTCTTCGCATTACCTTTCAGCATGGATAAAACAATAGCCCCACACCGATTGTGCTATATAGGCTGCCGGACGCGGCAGGGTATAAGCAACCGATGCAGGTGCTATTGCCAACCTTATCTTCATGCTGAATATCAAAGTTGCGAAGTTTGACTTTAGAAGATAAAATTTCAATAACACCTTTTACTAAAATGTGTGGATTCCTGCGCTATCTCCATAGCGCTGAGGGAATCCGACGGCAAATATACAAAAAATGTTATTGTCGGGGCTATCACCCCAAATAAAAAATCGCGGAAAATCCTGAAAAACAACCCACAGCGAAAATCGCACCCTCCATGAGTAAGTGAAGCCTACGCGGGCCGAAACGCCAAAGCCTCTCACCAGGCTATTGCAATATGAGGAGAGTAATATGAAGTAGCATCACATGTTTGCCTGGTGGGGAAGGCTATCGCCGTAGGCGATGGGCTGTGGTTAACCCCATGAAAGCGAAGCGCATCATGGGGTAGAGTGGAGTGAGTGTGAGCCGCACCTCGAAGAGGTAGCGGCCGTGTATATCAGTATGTAGAAGTGCAAGGTCAATGGGTGGTTTCACAGCCGCTACCTCTACGAGGTGCAGCCTGTTTGTCGCATACTGTCCCATGATGCGCTTCGCTTTCATGGGGTTAACCACAGCATATCGCCTCCGGCGATACCGCCCGGACACGCTGCCATACAGGCAGATAGTCCATAGATTCCGCAATGCTGCAGTCGCGGCAGGCCGCAATGTCACAAAGTTAGCCGCAATGTCACAAAGTTAAGAGATGAGGTAAAGACTCTTTCCGAGACCCGACCTTCTGGGCCTATATGATGACTTTTGCCGGTGAGCCTTAAGTTAGTGACATTGCAGACCTACGTGTGAAAGGAATTTTCCATCTTTTCTGAAGGAGTCTTTGTGGAGAAAAAACCGGCGCGGGCAAATTTGCTCGCGCCGGTTCTATTAAAATTGATGATGTTTGGACTTGAATGTCAGGACTGAGG
>DBFWRP010000376.1:0-9244 GCA_048222005.1 Muribaculaceae bacterium
GTTGAAATGTTTTCATTTTTGTTTAATTTGTTGTGTTACTCAAAATTAATGTAGTGATTAATTTCCCATCACACTGGGGGCTCCGGAGTACGTGCCTCCAAAGCGACTGCAAAGTTAACAAAAAACCTTTAATTAACAAAATCCCTTTTCGGCTGCGGCGAGTTTTTCCGGCGTACCTATATCAAACCAACGGAAAGAGTGCCCCGGACAATATCCTTTGATGGCGAGATGCCCTATAGCGTCTATATAGAAAGGCGTTATAGAGAACACTTCAGAACCGATGGCCCTGCGATAAGATTCCAACCGGCTGAAAACTGATGCCGACACCACATGCACACCGCCGAACGCCATGGTACGGCAATCCGCAAGCATATCGGCGTTCACCGGGCGGCATTCGCCCGTTTTCAGATTCTGCCATCCGGCCAGATTCATGCCGCCATCAAACCTGAAAACCCTTGACGACTGCCGTTGAGCCACCAACAAAGTGACATCCGCCCCTTGCGCACGGTGAAAATCAATCATCGGCGCAACCGGAAAGTCAGTCAGAATATCGGCATTGTGCAGCACCACGGCGTCGGAATCGGAAAGGTCGAGCAACCGCTGTGCCTTTAGCAACCCTCCGCCAGTGTCGAGCAGGCAATCCGACTCATCGCTTACCAAGACATCTACATCAAAATCATGGTTCTGATTAAGGAAGTCAACCACCTGCGTTGCGAAATGATGCACGTTTACAACCATATGTGTTATTCCGGCCTCATCACGCAGTTTTTCAATCACCCGCTGCAGCATAGGCACGCCACCCACCTCTGCCAAAGCTTTTGGATGTGTGTCGGTAAAAGGCTTGAGACGCGAGCCTATTCCGGCCGCAAAAATCATCGCTTTATTCATGACGGCAATCGTGCTTTGAGGGATGGTTGTTGAAAATTTCCATAATGCCCTGTTCCCGATGCCAAAGAACTACCCTAACTGCCGGAAATTTATCGGCAATATGGTGCGCCATATGTTCGGCACAATACACCGAACGGTGCCTGCCACCGGTACATCCGAACGCCACGGAAAGCGAAGTAAAGCCCCGCTGGGAATAACGGCGCACCGAGGCGTCAACCATCTGCGCAGCAGCCGACAGGAAATCGGCCGCCTCATTGTTGCTTTCGATAAACTGTATCACGGGAACATCGCGGCCGGTCAGAGGTTTGTACTCATCAAATCGCCCTGGATTGTGAATGGCGCGGCAGTCAAAAGCGAAACCGCCCCCATTGCCGCTCAGATCCATCGGCACTCCCCTTTTGTACGAAAAACTCGACACAGTGACAGTTAGACACCCCTCAAGCGCCGGAACAGAGTTAAGGACTGAGATATGCGAGACCAAAGCCGAACCTTCAAGTCCGGACACAAGAGAAGCTATATAAGGGAACTCCCTATCGAGACCTGAGTCTTTTAGACATGAGGCAAGATTGCACACCGCCAAAGGGATGCTTGATATGAAATGGGGCTTGTGCTCGGTCAGACCTCGGAAGCCATACGCTCCCAACGTCTGCAACATCCTGAAAAGCACGAAATACGGCAGGCTATCACGGAATCCGGCCTCGTCAAACTCGCAGGCGAATTCAGCATTTACCAATGAGATATAATATTCCACAAGTTCCTTTCGCAACTCAGACGGAATGTTGGCCTTGGCCTGCCAGAGGAACGAAGCCACATCATATTCCACCGGCCCGCGGCGGCCACCCTGAAAGTCTATCAGGAAAGGCATGCCTTCAGCCAGCATCACGTTGCGGCTCTGAAAATCACGCACCATGAATTGTCGCGCCGTGGCGGCCCTTTTGGCCAGGACAGCATGTAATCGGTCGAACTCCGAAGCGAGCCGGGCTTCATCGAACTCTGTTCCGCTGGTTTTCAGAAAGCAATATTTGAAATAATTCAGATCCGACAGAATCATGCCGTCATCCATGGCCGGCGAAGGGAAGCAGCGATTGAAATCAATGTTTCGCGCACCGATGAACTGTACACGCGCAAGCATGGCCAAAGAATCGCGCAACAGAGCGGCATCCCCGACTGAAAAGCGGCCTGATTGCCTTGACTGCGCCATCGCACTGAAGAGCGAAACGTCGCCAAGATCCGACTGGAGGTATGTCATCTCATCAGCAGAGACAGCAAGCACTTGCGGCACATCAAGACCGAGCGAGGCAAAATGCCTCGCCAGATATAAAAAACTCCGGTTTTCGGCCCGGTCAGTTCCGCATGTGGCTATCACGGAGCCATGCTCTGAAGAACAAACCCTGAAATAGATGCGGTTCGACCCTGCGCCCGCAATCATTGTCAACGAATCGGGAGCTATTCCGAAATGCTCTTTATACAGAGCCGCAACAGAGGCGGCAGCCTCATGTTGCGGCGTTTTGTCAACTGTTCTCAATTGAATGTCCAGTTTCGTGCGGTACGGTGATTATTCGGCGTTGCCGGCCTCTTCCGCCACTTCGTCAGCGGCAGCAGCATCCTGCTCTGCAAACTCTGTTATTCCGGCAGCCAGAAGCTGGTTGTACCAGCTGAACAGCTTGCGTATGTCTGTGGCATAAACCCGCTCTTCGTCGTAGTCGGGCAGAACCGTCGCAAAGAATGCGCGCAGAGCTACATCGTCCATGCTTTTGGCATCCACAGGCTTGCACTCGGTCACTTCCTTTACTTTCTCCAGGACATCCGACAGGGGCACATCGCCGTCAAAAGTGTACATAGAGATATCGCCCAGCGACACCACTTTATCACGCGCATATGCAGGCATACGCTTGCCTGAAGCCACATTCTCTACAATAAGCATATTTTTACCTTGGTTCACCAGGCGGAACAAGCCTGGCTTTCCCGCGATAGAAAGAATTCTTTTAAGCATAATTATATTATGTTGTGTTGTTAAAATTCCATTTGGCACACAGCCTTGCTGCCATCCTTCCCGGTTTGCAAAGTTAACCAACTTTAAGTAACTTTGCAAGCTAAACAATCTATCAGGAAAAGTCTACCAAGGTGCTTGCTCAATATCTAAAGCAGTTTGTACAGCTTATATTTGCCCCTACCAAAGGTTGGGAGGACATCGAGCGTGAAAGCGGAGAACAGTTCCGCATCGCGCGCGAAAGAGATCTGCATGCCGGCGCAAACGTGAAAAGCGCATCGTATGGAGAAGAACTGAACGCATGGGAGGAACATCGTGCCGCGCGTTGTTTCTATTCATGCTTTCTGCCCATAACATGCGTTTTCGCGCTTTCATGGCTGGTGCGCGCGCTTTATGGCGCAGACGACCTTCTAAGCTGCATACAGAAAGCTATTGTCACATTTGTCACACTCTTTCTCACATCGCAGTTTGCAAGATACATTTTCATGGTATACATGCCTCGCATTCTGTCGGCATCGGTTCTTACCGAACCTAAAGGGCGCTGGTTCGTTCTTATAATGCAATGCCTTACGTTTCTTGGCATGATCACATTTTTGGCAAATATTGTCAAAACGCACCTTGCCCTGATCGAATTCCTTCCGTTCTACGTTATATTCATAATCTGGAAGGGGGCTAAATTTGCCGGCATCGAGGAAAAGAACGTCGGGCTCTACATGATTATAGCCACACTGTCCATTCTCGGACCGACCTATCTCCTTTCCATCCTGCTGAACGCCCTGATCTGACAGCACATCAGCATCGAAACTCAACAAAAACATCGCCCATTGCCTGCATGAAATTCAAGGAAATCAACATAAAGAACCGCCGTGCCACCTTCGACTATGCCATTGGAGACACTTTCACGGCCGGTCTGGTTCTGACCGGGACAGAAATCAAATCCATCCGACAGGGCAAAGCCTCGCTGGCCGACACATTCTGCTACGTCAACAACGGCGAAGTGTGGGTGAAAAACATGTACATCGCCGAATATTTCTACGGCACTTACAACAACCATACCGAGCGACGCGACCGCAAACTGCTGCTGAACCGAAAAGAGATACACCAGATTGAAAAAAACGGCAAGGAATCAGGTTTCACCATCGTGCCGTTGCGGCTGTTCATATCGTCGCGTGGTTATGCCAAACTCGTCATAGGCATAGGACGAGGCAAAAAGGAATACGACAAGCGCCAGTCCATCAAAGAGCGAGACGACAAACGCGATATGGCCCGCATGTTCCAACGCAAATAAGCCTACGGCTGTTTTTCCAACAACACCAGCACGTTCTTACGCGGTTGCGACAATGAGGTAGCCATGACGCGCCAGGCCTCACCCCCCTTAAAGCCGAACCGTTTCTGAAATTCCTCGGCGCGCATAGGGAAATTGCGCACAGCCACATCAGCGCTCCCACCAACTTCCGCAGAGAGCGCTTTCGCACTTCTGGAGGAGAAATCAACCACATCCGCTATCTTGTTCCATCGGCCGGGCAGATCGGCACACGCACTGTCAGCAACATAAACATGCGAATTGGGATGCAGTTTACGCATCCCGTGCCGTGCGCACAGGGTGGCAAACGGCGCAGCCTTCATCATTGCCGGAGATGGTTCGTACATGTACATCCCTATCTCAGGGACGCCAAACAGCATCTCAGCTTCCCGCTCCTCCGCGAGAGTGAACCGGTAGAACTCATTGCAATCAGTAGCTATAATTTCAGCATCCATACCATTGGGGGCAGTTCCAGACGAAAAGTCGGCCACGGCCAGCAGTTCCCGGCACTCCCCTCTCTCCTCCACCACATAAAGTCGAGTTGCCATAGGAAGGTCGCGCAACGTCTGCGTGACATCAAGCATGGGCGACAGCTTGGCAATAAGCAGCCGGCTTTTCGATGCAATCAATGGCATCAGCTCTATGAGATCCGGGCGACAGTCGTGCAGGTTGAACACTCTGCCACCTGCTGCATTGCGCCTGGCAGGGTCGATAAAAACAACATCAAACCGGTCGCCGTTGTATGCCGACAGCCATTGCACCGAGTCGGCATTCAGAATCTCCACACCTTTGCGGTTTCTGAAGTTATACCCCGCCACCGCACAACAGCCGGCATCCATCTCAATCGCAATGCATCGCTTCTGTTGGTAGGCTATGGCAGCAGACATGGCGGCAAAATCGACCCCAAGTCCACAGGTCATGTCAAGCAACGTAACAGCCTCTGGCGCATGCCTATGCATTACAGCTGCATGAAACCGCGCCACTCCGGCCGAGCTTGCCTGCTCCACCGAAACCGGATGAAGCATCAATTCGGGCTGCAAGACACCGAATTTGCCGCCACACTTGCGGACACATTCTATGTGGGTTATGGCATCCTGCACCCACGGTTCTCCCCGTCCTTGATATTTCAGACGCAATCTGACCGGATCCTCATCAAGATGGGCTTCGACAAACGGGAAAAAATCGGGTGACGGGATATACATGGGACTTATGACAGATGGTTATTATAAAAATGCGTCGCGAAGATAATTAATTTTAACTTCACGACGCAATATGTCATTGTAAAAATGGCCACACACACCCCGGTTGATGCGGATGTGTGCTATCTTCACACGTTTCAGTCCATGTCAAGTGCCATGTAATGCTGATACGGATGGTCACATGCCGGACATGTTGTGGGAGGTTCGGTGCCAACAAATGTGTAGCCGCACACCAGACAACGCCAGGCAATGGGTTTGTCGCGTTTCCACACTGTGCCGTCCTGCACACGCTTGAGATAACGCTCGAAGCGATCCAGGTGATGCTTCTCGATGCTCGCTATCGCACGGAAATGCTCGGCAATCTCGGGGAAGCCCTCCTCATCGGCAATCTTGGCATCGGCCAGATACCGTGCAACTCCTTCGTCACGTTCTTCCTTGATTGCGATTTCCAGATTGGCGGCTGTGTCCTGAATCTTGTCAGCATCGACCGTAACATTGCAGGGAACCACACCGGTTTCAAGCATCTTCATAAAAACCTTTGCATGACGAAGTTCGTTCAGCGCTGTCTCCTCAAACACTTTCTGAATAGGGAAATAGCTCTCTTTCTCAGCCTGCTGGCTATAGAACATATATCGGCTGTAAGACTGCGATTCGTTCATATAGGCATTCACCAATGCCTGTTCTGTTCGAGTGCCCTTTATGCTTTTGGGCTCTGTTGTTGCTGTTGCCATAACTTTATGAGTAAGAATTTAGTTGCGATTTTTTCCGTTTCTTCATATACAACCTGCTGCGAGGTGGTTTTGTTCGTGTTTGGCGGCCTGAAAAGCAAAAAAACATAGTCAGGCCGATCCGGCAGCTCACGCATAGCCCCCTCCATCCCGACGGCCAATTCATGCAGACCGCGCTATTGCCAAATCGAAGATTAATTTGTAACTTTGGGGAATAAATACGCGGGTATCGGGGATGCTTGACACCCGCCCAGGCTGAACTAAACAACCTCACAATATATGAAATTCAAAATCGCGAGCAAAGCGCTCTATTCCACCCTGTCGGGTGTGAGCAAGGTGATTAATTCAAAGAACACCCTCTCCATTCTCGACAACTTCCATTGGAAAGTTGAGTCGGACAAACTTACCATCACGGCCTCCGATTCCGAAAACACGCTCACTGCAGTTCTCCCCATAACAGCATCGGAAGGAGAGGGCGATTTCTGCGTTAACGCACGACGCATATCCGACATCGCCAAGGAGTTGCCCGATGTAGATGTGGAATTCAGCATAAACCCATCGAACGGCGCAATGAAAATCAAGTTTCCCGGCGGCGTTTTCGACATGATGACAATCGAGGGCGCACAATACCCGCGCACCGTTGAGGATGCCGAGGACACCATGAGCTTTTCCTGCCCAGGCTCGCAGATAATCAACGGCATAGAGAACACCCTGTTCGCTGTGGGTTCCGACGAGTTGCGACCGCAGATGATGGGTATCCTGTGGGACATCAAGCCCGACGGCATCACATTCGTGTCGACCGACACGCGCAAACTCGTGCGCTACATCGACAACACTTCGGCGCCGGAGATTGCAGCATCGTTCATTCTTCCGCTCAAGCCGGCTGTAATCCTCAAATCTCTCCTTGACAAGGACGAAACTGTAAGCGTGCAGATTTCGCCGCGCAGCGCTGTGTTCAAGACCGAGAATCTCACGCTCAACAACCGATTCATCAAAGGCAACTTCCCTGACTACAACCGTGTTATTCCCACTCAGAATCCCTATGTTGTCACGGTTGACCGCGACACTATCATAACCGCAGTACGCCGCGTGGCCGTATGCACTGATCCCGGTCACGGACTGATAAAATTCCGCTTCAGGCCCGACATGCTCGAGATGAAAGTCGACGACCCGAACGTGGGAACATTCGCGCAGCAGGAAGTGCCCTGCGACTTCACGGGCAACGAGATGGTAATCGGTTTCAGCGCCATGTTCCTCATGGAGATATTCTCCACGATCGACACACAGAACGTTATCATCAAACTCGCCGATCCATCGCGCCCCGGACTGTTCGAGCCCGAAGACAATCCTGAAAACACCAACCTTGTCATCATCCTGATGCCCATGGCGGTGACGGATTTCTGATTCCCCGGTCCGACATCATAATGCCCCAAGCGTTATTCCCCTACAAAATTTCGTTTTAGCATTGAAACTGAATCTTACCAAGCCGGTGATGTTTTTCGATCTTGAGACCACCGGTACAAACATAACCACCGACCGTATTGTCGAAATATCGATGATCAAGGTCTTTCCCGACGGGCACGACGAGCAACGCACGGTGCGGGTGAACCCCGAGCGACACATCCCCGAGGAGGCCTCGGCCATTCATCACATTTTTGATGAGGATGTGGCCGACAAACCTGCGTTCCGGCAAATAGCCCGACAGCTTGCCGACAGCTTCGAGGGATGCGACATTGCCGGCTTCAATTCAAACCGTTTCGACGTGCCGATGCTGTCGGAGGAATTTGCCCGTGCTGGTGTGGACTTCGATTTCACGCGCCCGCGCTATATCGACGTACAGACCATTTTCCATAAAAAAGAGCAACGCACTCTCACGGCTGCCTACCGTTTCTACTGCGACAAAGACCTTGACGGCGCCCACTCGGCCAACGCCGACACACGCGCCACATATGAAGTGCTTCTCGCGCAACTCGAACGATACGGTGATTTACCCAACGATGTGGCTGCTCTCTCGGAGTTCTCGTCGCAGCAGAAGAATGTTGACATTATGGGACGCCTTGTCTATGATGACCAGCACCGGGAGGTTATCAACTTCGGCAAATACAAGGGACGTCTGGCTTCCGAGGTCCTCGCCAAGGACCCAGGCTATTTCAGCTGGATTCAGCAGGGCGATTTCCCCAGCGACACAAAAAGGATTTTCACGGCCATCAAACTGCGGATGCGCAAATAATGCCCCGCAACTTAATGTAAATCACTCAAGTCCACACCGATATGAAAGGAAAGCACATAGTTGTAGGTATAACCGGCGGCATAGCGGCATACAAATCCGCCATGCTTGTGAGGCTGTTTGTTAAGGCCGGTGCCGAAGTGCAGGTGATCATGACCCCGAATGCCAAGGAGTTCATAACACCCCTGACGCTTTCCACACTGTCGGGCCGTGCTGTGATCAGCGAATTTTTCACCGCCAACACAGGCGTGTGGAACAGTCATGTTGACCTCGGCCTCTGGGCCGATGCATTTGTGGTTGCCCCCGCTACGGCATCGACCATAGGCAAGATGGCCAACGGCATAGCCGACAACATGCTCGTCACCTCATATCTGTCCACCCGGGCAAAAGTGTTTGTGGCGCCGGCCATGGATTTCGACATGATGCAGCACCCCACGACAACCCGTAACCTCGCCGCACTCGCCAACGACGGGGTCCACATCATAGAGGCAGCTGAAGGCGAGCTTGCATCACACCTCGTAGGCAAGGGACGAATGGCCGAACCGGAAGATATATTCCGTGCGGTTGACGGCTACTTCAGGGAATCCGCTGGCGCGGAATGCCACGACCTTAGCGGCAAGCATGTGCTGGTCACAGCCGGCCCTACCCGCGAGAAGATTGACCCGGTCCGCTACATCAGCAACTACTCTACAGGCAAAATGGGGGTAGCCATCGCCGATGCAGCCGCTGCGATGGGAGCGAAAGTCAGCCTGGTACTCGGACCATGCGAGGCACAACCGCAGAACACCGAAGTCGATGTCATAAAGGTTGAATCGGCGCAACAGATGCTCGATGCCTGCCAGGCCCTTTTCCCGACAACTGATATCGCCATAATGTCGGCCGCCGTGGCTGATTACCGCATTGCCGATG
>DBFWRP010000377.1:0-1402 GCA_048222005.1 Muribaculaceae bacterium
GCCGTAGAATAAACAGATATGGCCATGAGACTCCCATTATCGGCCTTGTTCCTGATAGGCTTGTCCTGCGCAGGAACGGGACAAGCCCGTGAAATCATACGGGAAGTACGCATATCCAATCCCACGAGGATGGCACGCAAAACCTATCCGGTGGTGGTCGACCTGCACCGCCATGCCGACGGCCTGCATGTACGGTCTGCCAAAGTCGTCTGCGACGGACGGGAAATCCCCTCGCAAGCGGACGACCTGAACGGCGACTTCCGAGCCGACGAACTGGCCTTCACGGCCGACATCCCGGCGCAAGGTGAGGCCGTGTACCGTATCACGCTGTCCGATACGGACGCTCCCCGAAGCTACCCTCGCGAAACACGCGCTTACTTGAAACTGCACGACGAGAAAGGAAAGCACCCGGAAATGAAATCCATCACCTATCCCGGTGATGCCGACCTCTTGGACATGTACAACAGTATCTATGGGCACGGTGCGGTTTTCGAAAGCCGGTTGGCAGCGTTCCGCATCTACATGGACAACCGGCAAAGCATCGACCTGTACGGCAAAACCTCCTACCAGTTGGAGATGGACAGCACCGGATTCTACACCACTCCCGAACAACTGGCACAAGGATACGGTTGTGACATCCTTTGGGCCGGACAGTCTGTGGGCGCAGGTTCGTTCCGAGGTTACCAAAACGACAAACCCTGCTACATCGACACCGTGGCTTGGCGCAGGCAGACCATCCTGGCCGACGGACCGGTACGTACCGTAGTGGAAGTAGCCGACGGCGGATGGGTATACCACAAACGAACCTTGCACATGACCCAACGCTACCCGCTCTATGCCGGACACCGCGACGTGGAAGTGGACATCCGTATCGACGGCGCTTCGCCGGACGCGACCTTCTGCACGGGCATACAAAAACTGGAACGCCACTCCACCGGCTTCATGCAGGAAGACGGCCTTTGCGGCAGTTGGGGGGACAACGTCCCGGAAAAAAGTACACCGGAACATGACGAATGGGTCGGCCTGGGACTGTATACCGACAAAGCCTGCCGCAAGGAAATGAAAGAAGACGAGTTCAATTACCTCACCCTATTAGGTACCGATGCCGATAAGCATATCCGTTACTACATCACCGTGTGTGCCCGGCGTGAAAAAGACGGTTTCAAGAACAGCAAAGCATGGTTCGATTACTTGCGTCTGTGGAAAACCGAATTGGACAGCCCGTGCACCGTCAGTATCCGATAAACAAAAGGCATACGGAAAAACCGAAACAATCCCCCGGTTGCACCACTGTGCATTCCGAGGGATTGTCTTTTAAAATAAAGATATTGCTTATTGGACAGCCGTCACCCAAGCGTCATTCAACCAAGCGAAAGACAAATCACCGGCCACATCGTCCCAC
>DBFWRP010000378.1:0-3237 GCA_048222005.1 Muribaculaceae bacterium
CTATTCGTCGGCAGCGTCGTTGTCGGCATCGTTCCAGATTGCGGCCGAATCGGTGTGCGCGCTGACGGCACTCCCGGCAAAGAGCGCGTGCACAATCTCGTTTACGTTGATGGTGTCGCTGCTGAGCGTCAGTCTCAATCCGAGGGTGTTGTTGCGTCGGCTCACGAGGGCGCGGCGCAGGTTCGACACCGTGCCGTTTACGGTGAAGTCGCTTTGTCCGGCGGTGTATTGCAGGTTGTCGAGCACGATGCTGTCCTGGTTGAACCGGAGGTCGATGTGTCGCAGGCGGTTGCGCAGGGGGAATGCCGGGGTGACGAGGCGTCCGCGCGAAGCCGTGACATGGCCTGAGAAGTCCCACCGGCGCAGCAGGCGCGTGTTTTCGCGGTCGAGGTCGAAATGAATATTGCCGTTCTCGGGGAGTGCGGCAAGGGAGTCGGCCATGGCTTTCCGTCGGGCAGCCCGCTGCTCGGCAGTCAAGGTGGTGTTGATGTTGCGTTTAGGACGCATGTGCAGATTCAGGTCTACCTTGGCCTCGCGCATTGACACCTTGTTGAGCGCCTGCCCGAAGAGCAGCCTGTCGACCGACATCTGTAGCGCCATGCGTGGCATACGGGCCTCGCCGTTGTAGCGCATCAGAGCGCCTCCCACCGAGGCGTTGCGCAGGCGCACGCGCATGGTGTCGGCCATGGAGTCGAACTTGAGGCGCTCAATCTCGAATTTCATGCCGAAGGGGTTGATGGCGGAGGTGTCGGCCGACGATGCGCGGTTGGTGGAGCCGGCTCCGGCGCGGAGTGCGTTCAGCTCCAGCACCATGTCGGGTGTAAGGGCTGCGAGCGTGTCGATTTTCAGCGAGAGCGTGAGCAGGGAGTCAACCTTATGCGTGGCGTCGCGGACGAAACTGGTGTTCGAGCCGAATTCAAGGGTGGCATGACGGGTGTATATCCGTCCCACCGAATCGAGCGTGGCATCGAGGTCGCGCAGGTTGATGCTTCCGGTGGCCAGCAGGCGGTGGAAGTTGTTGCGCGACATGTCGGACGGCCGGAAGCGGTAGGTGGCATCGCCGTCGATGGTGCCTGTGACGGTGCCCGGAATGAGCTGCCGCAGGCGCGGGGGGATTGAGGCAAGGTTCACACTGCCACGGAACGTGCCTTCCACGCGCGGGTCGGCCATTGGGCCTTTCACATTGGCCGTGAGGTTGATGTCCACGCCGGCGCCGTTGACGGTGAGTTTGCGTATGTCGAGCCAGGATTTGTCGGGGTCGGTGCCGTCGAATTCGCCTGTGAGGGCTGCAGCGAACCGGCTGATGCGGAGATTCTGGTAGCGTGCTGTGCATTCAGGCACGTCTATTGTGGCCTTGAACGACGGTGCCACAGAGTCGGCGGCCGACCACGGGCGGGTAAGCTCCATTGTGGCAGTCATGGTCATGTCGGTGGTCAGCGGCTCAGTATATGTTCGCATGTCGGCTGGGAGATGTCCCATGAGATCGGCGATGGCCACCGGGGCGGTGCGTAGGTCGAACGATTTGATAAGCGGTGCATCCGTGAGGTCTATCTCGGTGTTGAAAGTCACTGCGAACTGGTCGATGCCGATTGCGAAGTCCTTCAGCCCGAATTCCAGGGGGTGCGTGTAGTCCCATTCTATCCGTCCGTCGGCTGAGAATGAGAGGTTTTGGAAATTGAATTCGTCGAGCAGCGGCGTGTGGAGGTCGCCGTTGATGTTGAGCGTGTAGCGCGGGCGGTCGAGGCTGTTGAAATCGAGTGTGCCTAAGGTGACTGCCACGTGCACCGAATCGGGCAGCGATGTGAACGTGATGGGACGCGCGTCGGTGATGAGGAAACGGTCAAGCGATATGTGCGGGAATGCCGTTGATGTGCTGTCGGGCGTTTCCTCCTGATTCTGACTTTTGAAAATCAGGTAGTTGGCGGCTGAATCGGTGGCCTGCACGATGTTGACCGACGGGCGTGTAATGATAACGTCGTAGAGGCTTATGTGTCCCACCGACAGGGGAAGCAGGTTGATGCCTCCGTGAAAACTCCCGACCGACAGCAGCGAGTCGGCGTTGGCCGGCAACTGGCGGCGGATGGAATCGGGCAGGCTGTTCAATGCGTGCGATGTGATGGAGAGAGAGTCTACATCAAGGGTGAGTTTCGGGAAGGAGTGCCAGAAGGTGAGTTCCACGCGTCCTATACGCACATCGGCGTCGAGAAGGTCGTTGGCGGTTTTCTCAACGAGCGGTGTGAGCCGGGGCGGCGTTAGAATCCACACAATCAGCGAGCACAGCAGCACGAACAGCGCTGCCACTATGCCTGCGGTGATGGCGGTGAATCGGATGGCACGCAGCCACCAGGGGCGGCGTTTTGAGGCTTTGGGAGTGGTCCCGGTGTTGTCTTCCGGCATGGTGTGTTGGATGTGAGAGGGTTATTGAAAAGTGTGGGGCACGCACTCTTAGCGCGCGGTGATGTGGAAACATGCCTGCTTGTATTCATATTTCACGTAGCACCGTCCCTGGCGCCGCATCTGGTCCACCACCTCACCGAGCAGGTTTTTCAGGTCCTCCTGGGTGCGCGGTGTGCGGGTTGAGTCGCAGATGAATTTGGCATAGCTTATGTCGAATGTGGTGCCGTAGAGATGTGCCGAGGTGTCCACAGCGTTGCGGTTGCGTCGGCGCAGGCGTTTCACCAGCCGAGGTGTGCGGAGCACTGAAGTGACCTTCACGCGGTAATCGCCTCCGCCTCGCTGTCGCAGGGAATCGCGGAACGCGAGGCCGATATCGGTGAGGAGCTTGTGGGCTTTAGGCACGAGGTATGGGAGCGAGTGGGTGAGGTTGTCGAGATAGAACGCCTCGCAGCTTTCCAGACGCTGGAGCTTGCGGCCACCCTCCCATGCGTTGCGGAGGGAATTTACAGGTTTGATTCCGATTTTCTCTGCGGTGGCGATGTGGAGATAGTTGCTGTCGTTGAATGCGCGGCGCAGCGTCATGCCCAGCGGGTTTATGCGCATCTTTATACCTCCAGGCGGCATGGAGTCGAAGTGCTGCACGTAGGGGTTGCGCGACCGTATGGTATCGGACGGGTCGAGCAGCGCCAGCAGGTTTGTGAGCGCCTCTTTGCTTGGGGCGGTTTCTTCTTCTTCGGGTGAGGTTACGGCCTCAGCTGAGACCGCAACAGGACTGGCGGGTGCGGTGGGCTGGCTGTCGGGCACGGTTGCTGCGGGGTCGGGCAGGGTGGCAGGCTGGGG
>DBFWRP010000379.1:0-5974 GCA_048222005.1 Muribaculaceae bacterium
CTCGTGAGCCTGCGCCCGTTGGACCACGTGAACGTCGTCCCGTCGTACCAGCTCGTCGGGTTGCCTATGCTGTCATAGCTGATGCTCTGACCGTCATACGCCGTCAGCAGATCCAGCCAGCTGCTGTCACCGTAGCTGTACACCTTGGTCGTCGTCCCGTCGGATACCGACCGGATGTTTCCGTAGGTGTCATAGGTGTAGGTGTAGGTCTTGCCGCCGTAGGTCTCGGTAAGAAGCTGCCCCTGCGCATCGTAGGTGTACGATGCAGACGTGCTGCCGCTTATTGCCGTGATGTTGCCGGTGTTGTCGTAGGTATAGGTGTAGCTGTTGATGCTCGTGCCGTTGGCTTTGCGGTTATTCATGCTCGCGACCAGCATCGTAGTCGCGTTCGTGCCATTGCCCGCCAGATACGTGTAGTTCCGGCTTATGAAGGACGTGCCGTCGAGCGACAGGCTCCTGCCGGTCAGGCGCTTCAGAGCATCGTAAGTGTACGCATAGCTGCCGTCTGCCGGGAGCTGCATACCCGTCAGCTTGCCGTCATCGGCATCATAGGTGTAGCCGTAAGCTCGCCCGTCTCTGAACGTACCGTTCCATGCCGGGCTTACCATGTACCCGATGTCCTGGACGCGGTTCGCGCTGTCATACGATGCCGCATAGAACTGCACCGCATTTGTCCCGGACTTCTCGGTCATGGTTATGAGCCTGCCGAGGGAATCGTAGTTGTAATCATTTACACGGTTTGCCGCATGATCCTCGATCTTGCTCACGGAACCGTTGGTGGAGTACGTGTAGCTTACTGCCGCATCGCTGCTGCCATTATAGTATATTTCCGAAACTCTTTCAAGCTCGTCGTACTCATAACTCACACTTGCCCCGTTGCCGTAGCTCATCTCGGTCATCAGCCCGTTCGCGCTGCCGTAGGTGTAGCTGGCAAGGTTGCGGCTGCCAACGCTGACTCCGGTCATGTTCCCGAAGCCGTTGTAGCTCATCGTGTACACCTGCGTCTGCTCGGTGGTGTTTCCGGGGATGTATCCGCCTCTGGACATGGACGCGAGCTGACCTCCGGAATAGACATAGTCCAGATGCACATCGTAGCCGAGGCTCGTGTTGGTTATGCGCCCGTTGCTGTTATTGTAGAAATTGAAGACGGTGTTGTTATTCGCATCCGTTATGCTGGAAGGCTGGCCGGTCTGCTTGTTCATGACGTTGTCATAGCTGTAGCTGACCGTTTTGCCTCTGGCATCCGTCTGGGATGTGACCCTGTTGCCGGTGCTGTCATAGCCCGCGGAAGAGCTTATCTTCTGCGAGGTACCATCGCCGGTAAGCACGGTGCCGGTGGTGTTGCCCTTGCCGTCGTAGCTTACGGACATCGAAACGCCGTCGTTCGTGACGCTGGTCACATTGTGGGCATCATCGTATTCGTAGCTGAAGCTTCCGTTGCCCTTGGTGACCTGGCTGATCAGATCCGCGCCGCTGTAGGAGAAGCTCTGCTCCGCATTGTCCGAAGAGGTGACGGAAACGAGCTCGCCGTCAGTGTTGTACTTGTAGCTCTGAGCGTCCTCCTTGACGAAGGAGACGTTCGTGAAGTACGCGGTATTCGGCTCACGGCAGAAGGTCATGTATACTCGCATGGAGTTGACCGGGAGATTTGGCTGCTTCGGAACTATGGGCAGAATGAGGTACTGCCATTCCGTGGTATCCGGATTGAACTCCGCGCTGTGCTGCTCGACCGTTCCCTCGGAGTCGCCGTAATTCAGCTCTACCCAAAGGCTGAACGATCTGTATCCGGAGCCGTCTATAGGTACCGCGGTAGCCTTTGCCCAGCAGGAGAACAGATAGGTCTGGGTGCCGGGCTGATCCAGATACACATCCTGGAAGATATCTGCGCTGTCGTCAAAGTAGCCGGTGACCTGAAGCGCGTTGCCGAAGGGAGTGCCGCCGATGTAGTCGTTGCCGCTCGACCAGCTGCTCCATGCGCTGTAGTCGTTCATGGAACCGTTGGTTATGAGGCTGACCGTGCCGGGTGTGCCTTTCTCACCGAACAGGCTTATTTCGGCCTGAAGGTCGTCAAGGTATACCGAACCGGAAATACCGGAGACCTCGAGGCTCAGCGTAAGCTCGCCGGACGAATTCGGCTGTGCCGTGACGTAAACACGTTCCCATCCGTCGCCGATGCCGTCGGTGCTCCAGTCGATGAAGGTGCCGGAAACAGTTCCCTGTGCTCCTCCGGTGGCCTTCATGGTCACCTTGCCGCTGCTGCCGAAGCTGGTGACGCCGCTGGTATTTACGTATCCGGAAAGGACATACCAGCTATTCGGGTCAAGCCCGCTGAGACTCTGGCTGAGCGTGGAGGCCGCAGCTCCGGTGCTGGAACGGCTGACGAGCACGGAGCGCATACCGGTGCGCGGTTTGCCGAAGACGATGCTGCCGCTTCCGCCGCCGCTGAATCCCCAGCCTGCCGTGGCCATGTTCGAGGTACCTTCAACGCTCGGATAGCCCAGAAGGTTCACGGACTGGACACCTGTTTGGGTGCTGATCAGGGCTCTGTTGTTGGTGGCGCTGGTGCCGGTATTTGCGTTGTAAGCAGTAGCACTCGCGCCGTATACGAGCGTCCCGTCATAGTTGGTGGAATAGCTGCTGGTCGTGCGCCCGAAGTAGTCCATGACGCTGTGGCTCACGATGTCGTCAGAATTGCCGAGCACACGGTCAGGACCGCAGTACCGGTAAGTCTGGATGCCGGTGAAGGCTCCTTCGGCTTCCACTATTGCGCCGGTAGTGCCTCCGGCGACCTCATAGAACTTCTTTACCTTACCGGTGTTCGCGTCATACTCATAGTTCATGGAGTAGCCGGACTCATTATCTGTCGCCGAGAGCAGCTTGCCGTTGGCGTCATAGGTATAGCTCACAGATGTGCCGTCCGCATGAGTTACGCCGGAAAGTATATCCGTACCGGAATAATTGAAGGTCGTCGTATTGTTGGCGCTGTCAGTTATGGTGCTGATGTTGCCGAAGCTGTCATAGGTGAAGGTCGCTATGGTCTCAACGCTGCCGCCGCTGTTCTGGCGGGTGACGGAGAGAATAACATCGTCACTGTCGCGGACATAGGTGACCTTGTTGCCGTTGGCATCCTGCGTGTAGCTCAGAAGGCCATCGGTGAAGTAGCTGATGTTGTCTTTCTTATCCTTGAGGGTGTAGTTCGTGCCGCTCTTGGTTATGGTCAGGCCAAGGCCGTCCTCATCGGTGTACTGCGTGCCGGAACCCTGGAAGTAATGCACGGTCCCGTCGCCGTCAAAGTAGATGAGGTAGCCGGTGTTTCCGGGGATGATCGCCTGCTGTATATCCAGCATCCAGCCTCGGCCTACACCCATGCTGCCATAGGTCTCGGTGACGGCGTTGATCGCGCTGGAAGCGGCCTTCGAATAAGCAGAGTTGTAGACATGGTTGATGGCTACGGGATTGCTGGTACTTGCGGAGCTCACATCGTTCTTCACAAGAGTGAGCTGGCCGCTGTAGTCGCCTATGTAGCCGGTACCGGCTCTGTCTATGCTGTGGGTCTGGTAAGTGTAGTAGCTTTCAAGGCCGGCGCTGTTGCGGTACTCGACCACGAAGTACGGTCTTGCCCCGGCATTGGTGGTATTGCTGCTGGCAAACCCGGCGTTGGCACAGCTGGAAGAGGTCATAGAGCCTTCAAGTGCCGCGGCAAGAGAAATACCCCAGTTGGAACCCGGATCGTTATACCAGTTTATTACCTCGCGGGTGATGTTCCAGCCATAGAAGGCCCTGCCGTTCTGGATATCTGTAAAGTCCAGGACCTCGTTGACCGGGTCGGGAGTGTCGTTCCATGAGTGGTAAAGGCACCAGTAGCCCTCGGTGGGATAGTTCCACGAAAGAGCCTGCGCCTTTACGCGCATAGCGCTCATGCCGACATGACTGTAAGCCACTTCGTAAAGGTAAATGCCGCCGTGGACCACGTAGCTGTTGTCCGGCAGATCGGGGAGGTTATTTACTCGAACTAGAGTACGGCAGTAGCCGCCGTCTGCGGAGTAATAACCGAGGGCTTCGGTAGCTCTCTGACCGCCGATGTCATCGGGAGAGTAGCCGAAGATGGTACCGGTCTCGATGTTGTAAAAGCCCTGAAGATACACAGGGGGATCGATGGTAACGGGGAACGCTCTCTTGGTGTCGTTCATCCAGTCGGCATCGGCGGAAACAGTGAGGATATACTTGCCGTCGGCAGCGGAAGAGAGGGTGTATTCCACTTCCATGCTGCTCTCGCCATCGGCGTCGATCATGTATCCAGCCGGGATGACGAACACCGCGGTGCCGGAGCCGTCTTTGAGCTCTATGCTGCCGGAGCTGGTAAGCTCGGGAGTAAGCCCGCCAGCATCGAGAGTGAACTCATATACGTATTCCGCAGCCTTTGCTTTTACTATGATGTTTTCCTTGAGAGAGCTTTCGGCGACGATGTACTCAAGGTCAGCGCCGTTGAGTATGCCGCTGTAGGTAAGCGAAGAAGAGAGGTTCTTCGGCGTGATCTTTGCCTGGAAGCTGCCTTTCTCGGCGACGCTCTCAAGCTGTTTTACGTTCGCGGTTATGCTGGCGATGCTTCTGGCGGCAGCCTCTGCCGACTCGCGCATGAGCGCATTGCCGCTGCGGATCCTCGGCGTGAGGGAGACTGTATAGCCGTCATAGCTTATGCTGGCCAGCTGCGCAGAACCGGCTGAAAGTGCGAGCTCGACATCTGCCAGACCGTGCGTGTTCTTATACACACGGGTGTCTATGGGCAGGCCGCTCATATCCAGAACCTGTGCCTCGTCGTCGATGGTCAGCTCTTCCTCGGGCTCCTCCTCGACCGGAGGCTCGGTAGCTGCCGGAACGTCAAGAGCTGGCTCCGGGTCTACATCGGGAACAACGGGGTCCTCTTCGTCGGCAGGTTCGGGGTCAGCTTCAACAGGTGCATCAGATTCAATTGGGGAAATATCTTCGGACTCAGCAGGTCCGGCTTCATCCAAAACGTCGGATTCGCCGGCGATCTCAGGCTCGTCCGTAATTTCGGGCTCTGCGGGAAGCTCCGCATCTTCGGGGAGTGCGGGCTCTTCCAGCTCAAGCTCCGGCGCCGGAGTGGGCTCCGGGGTAGGCTCAACGGTTGGGACCGGAGTCGGCTCAACAGTTGGGATGGGTGTGGGAACAGGTGTAGGTGCAGGAGAAGGGGAAGCCTTGGCTTCAAGTTCATCCGTGCTGTCCTTATCTTTAAGCGAGTCGGTTTTGAGATCACCGTTTTCAAGCAGGCCGCTCTTGACCGGCTCGGTAGACAGTGTACCATCCTCGTTATACAGTTTTAGCCTATTATCTATTTCCTTGTACTTACCCTTTTCATCCTGGTAATGTACGGGGAATGAGTATGCGACGGCTATGTTGGAGCCATTGACCAGGCGGAAATGCTTTTCCGTTTCTGTTCGTTCGGACTCTATCTCCCATAGCACATCGTCCGCTTCATATTCGTCTGTCGGTCCTCTGTAATATATGCTGTCGCGGGGGTCGGGTCTCTGGGCCAAGGTGGGGGCAGAACCTTCGGCCAAAATAACACCTTCGGCGAACGCTGATACCGGGAGCATCTGCACGACGAGTACCAGAACGAGCACGAAGGACAGCAGCTTCCTGAGTCTTCCTCTCATGTCTTTGCCTTTCCTTTCTTCTCCCTTAAAAAAGTGGGAGATATCCGCATGACCGTCTTACTTACTTCCGACCGTATTCAATTGTCTGTCAGCCCATCGGTTCCACCTTCCTCCTGATTGACATTATTCGACGGGATTCGCATCTATTTTATATATGTCTGGAGCAATTGATTTGGGGACACGCTGTCCCTACTTTTTTCAAATTTTTGCCCATTAAAAAATGCCTGCCGTAAAGCAGACATTATTTAGGAAAGATTTCAGACACCAGTCATAGGTTTTAATATGGCAGAAAAGTTCCT
>DBFWRP010000038.1:0-1410 GCA_048222005.1 Muribaculaceae bacterium
ATCGCACCCATCACGCAGGACTATGGCACGCAGATTGCCGCTCCCGCCAACCCGACAAAAGAGGGCTATACCTTCCTCGGCTGGGATAAGGTAATTCCCACTACCATGCCCGCTGAAAACGTGACTATCACGGCGAAGTGGAAGGTAAATCAGTACACGATAACCTTTGATACCGCAGGCGGCAGCGAAATCGCACCCATTACGCAGGACTACGGCACAGCGATTGCCGCTCCCGCCAACCCGACAAAAGAAGGCTACACCTTTGTCGGTTGGAACACGGAAATTCCCACGACCATGCCCGCGGAGAACATGACGATCAAAGCGCAGTGGAAGGTTAATTCGTACACCATCACCTTTGATACCAACGGCGGTAGTGCCATCGCCCCCATCACACAGGACTACGGAACGAATATTACCGCCCCCGCCAACCCGACAAGAGAAGGTTATACCTTTATGGGTTGGGACAAGGCAATTCCTGCGACCATGCCTGCCGAAAATATGACTGTCACCGCACAGTGGGAAATCAATCAATATACAATTACCTTCGACACCGCAGGCGGCAGTACCGTTGCCCCGATTACGCAGGACTATGGCACGGCAATCACCGCACCTGCCAACCCGACAAGAGAAGGATATACCTTTATCGGCTGGGATAAAGCAATTCCCGCGACGATGCCTGCCGAGAATATGACTATCACGGCAAAGTGGAAGGTCAATCAGTACACGATCACCTTTGACACCGCAGGTGGCAGCGCCATTGCACCCATCACGCAGGACTATGGCACGCAGATTGCCGCTCCTGAATCCCCGACAAGAGAGGGCTATACCTTTATCGGTTGGGACAAAGCGATTCCCGCAACCATGCCCGCTGAAAACGTGACCATCACGGCGAAGTGGAAGGTTAATTCGTACACAATCACCTTCAACACTGCAGGCGGTAGTACCGTCGCACCCATTACGCAGGACTACGGAACGAATATTACCGCACCTGCCGCACCGACAAGAGAAGGCTACACCTTTATCGGCTGGGATAAATTGATTCCCACGACCATGCCGGCTGAAAACATGACGATTAAAGCGCAGTGGAAGGTAAATCAGTACACCATTACCTTCGACACCGCCGGCGGTAGTGAAGTTGCACCCATTACGCAGGACTACGGCACGGCAATTACCGTCCCTTCCAACCCGACAAGAGAGGGTTATACCTTCATCGGCTGGGATAAAGCGATTCCCGCGACCATGCCTGCTGAGAATGTGACTGTCACGGCAAAGTGGAAGGTTAATTCGTACACGATCACCTTTGACACCGCCGGCGGCAGCGAAATTGCTCCGATTACGCAGGACTATGGCTCGAACATCACCGCGCCCGCCGACCCGACAAGAGAAGGCTACACCTTCATCGGTTGGGAT
>DBFWRP010000380.1:0-3779 GCA_048222005.1 Muribaculaceae bacterium
CCCAACAAACAGCATTCAATAATTTCTTAAATTTATTTAACAATTTTATCTGAACCATCCGAAGTACAAAAAAAGACTGCCATGCACGGATGCATGGCAGTCTTTTTTTTCTTTCAGAAAACAAGTGGCCCGCGGGCCTACTTGTTCTTGAAGGGAAGACCAAACTGCTTGAGCAGAGCAAAGCCTTCTTCGTCGGTGTTGGCCGTTGTCACGAAGGTGATGTTCATACCTGTGAGTTTGTTGATGGTGTCGATGTTGATTTCCGGGAAGATAATCTGCTCGGTGATGCCGAGGGTGTAGTTGCCACGGCCGTCGAGCTTGCCTTCGATACCCTTGAAGTCGCGGATACGGGGCAGAGCCACACGGATCAGACGCTCAAGGAACTCATACATGCGCTCGCGGCGCAGGGTGACGCGTGCACCGATAGGCATTTTTTTGCGCACCTTGAAGTTGGAGATGTCCTTCTTCGACAGGGTGGGCACAGCCTTCTGGCCGGTGATGGCGGTGAGCTCGTTGATGGCTGTCTCGATGATCTTTTTGTCCTGGGTTGCGTCGCCGAGACCTTCGTTGATAACGATTTTCTTCAGGCGGGGCACCTGCATGACTGTGGTGTAGTTGAACTCCTTGGTCAGTGCGGGGACGATTTTCTCGTCGTATTGCTTTTTAAGAGTTGTGCTGCTCATTATTTTATCTCCTCTCCTGATTTTTTAGCGTAACGAACTTTCGCGCCGTCCTCGTTGAAACGGATGCCCACACGGGTGGGTTTGCCGCTCTTGGGGTCGATGAGCGCGAGATTAGAGATGTTGATGGGAGCCTCCATCTTCACAATGCCGCCCTGGGGATGCTTGGCGGTGGGTTTCGTGCTCTTCGACACGATGTTGATACCCTCTACGATGGCGCGGTTCTTGTCTGCCTGAATCGACAGCACACGGCCCTGACGGCCCTTGTCCTCGCCGGCGAGAACGTAAACGGTATCTCCCTTTTTGATATATGTTTTGCTCATTGGGATTTTCTCTGTGTTTACGGTTGTTGCTGTAATGTGTTAGAGCACCTCGGGGGCAAGCGACACGATTTTCATGTTGGTGGCGCGGAGTTCGCGGGCCACCGGGCCGAAAATACGGGTGCCGCGGAGTTCGCCGGCGTTGTTAAGCAGCACGCAGGCATTGTCGTCGAAGCGGATATACGAGCCGTCGGGACGGCGGATTTCCTTCTTGGTGCGCACGACAACTGCCTTCGATACAGTGCCTTTCTTTACGTCCGACGAGGGGATTACACTCTTCACCGTAACTACGATGATGTCGCCCACAGAGGCGTAGCGGCGACCGGTGCCACCCAGCACGTGGATGCACAGTGCCTCTTTTGCTCCGCTGTTGTCTGCAACGGTTAAACGTGATTCGGTCTGTATCATTGTTACTTAACTTTTTCGATGATTTCTACTAAGCGCCATCTCTTGGTCTTTGACAGAGGGCGGGTTTCCATCAGGCGAACGGTGTCGCCCACTTCGCACTCGTTCTTTTCGTCGTGTGCGTGGAATTTCTTCGTCTTGTTCACGAACTTGCCGTAGATGGGGTGTTTTTCCTTCCATTTCACTGTAACAGTGATGGTCTTGTCACCCTTGTTGCTCGAAACAACCCCAATACGCTCTTTGCGGAGATTTCTTTTTTCTTCCATGATTTTGTTTGGACGGGTTTGAGGTTATTATTTATTGTTGAGTTCGCGGGCGCGGAGCTCGGTCTTAACGCGGGCGATCATTTTGCGGTCAAGTGTAATCTTGGCAGGATTGTCGAGGGGCGATACCGCATGGTTGGCCTTTTGCTGGAGATAGTCCTTCTCCATCTGTGCGAGGCGCTCCTTGAGGTCGGCCGTCGACATCTCTTTGATTTCTTCTTTCTTCATAGCTTCTGGTCAATTACACGTTGAGACTGGGATCATAATCGCGGCTTACCACAAACTTGGTGGTGACGGGGAGCTTCTGGGCGCCAAGGCGGAGAGCCTCCTTTGCTACATCGAACGGAACACCGTCGATTTCGATGATCATGCGGCCGGGGGTCACGGATGCCACGAAACCTTCGGGGTTACCTTTACCTTTACCCATACGCACATCCAAAGGCTTCTTTGTGATGGGCTTGTCGGGGAAGATGCGGATCCAGAGCTGTCCCTGGCGTTGCATATAACGGGTCACAGCGACACGGGCTGCTTCGATCTGACGTCCGGTGATCCATTTTGTCTCAAGGGTCTTGATGCCGAACGAACCGAATGCGAGCTGGTTACCGCGCTGGGCGTTGCCCTTTGCACGGCCCTTCTGGACTCTGCGAAATTTTGTTTTTTTCGGTTGTAACATTTCTGAAAGATGTTAATCGATTTTTGATTTGAGTAGTTAGCTCGGTGTTTGCATGCTGGCATCTGGGAACCGGGTGCGCAATGGCCTGGGAGTGTCCTTGAGGAAGGGTTGGGCGGACACCGAGCCGCTGGTGCATCGGGGCAACGTCCGAGGGATGGTTAACGAGGCCGTCCCCCGTCGGTTGGCCGCCGGCCGGGCTCCAACCCCAGGGAAGGAACCCGCAGCTGCCGGTTGCAAACGTTTTTTTATTTTGGGGGTTGCTTGCTTCCGGGGAAGCCGGAAGTCAAGCATGTCAGAATCACTGACGGGGTGCGCGGGGCTTGCGGAAGCCGCCACGGCGTTCGCGGCCGCCACGTTCGCCGTTGCCTGCGGGACGGTTGTCCTTGGCGGCAGCAGTGAAGTTGGGGGCAAGATCGCGCTTGCCGTAAACCTCGCCACGGCAGATCCAGACCTTCACGCCGATCACACCGACCTTGGTGTGAGCCTCAACCAGTGCGTAGTCGATGTCGGCACGCAGGGTGTGGAGCGGTGTACGGCCTTCCTTGAACATTTCGGAGCGGGCCATTTCGGCACCGTTCAGACGGCCAGAAACCTGAACCTTGATACCCTCGGCACCCGAGCGCATTGTGGCTGCCACGGCCATCTTCACGGCACGGCGGTAAGCCACCTTGCCTTCGATCTGGCGGGCGATGTTGCTTGCCACGATCTGGGCGTCGAGTTCGGGACGTTTCACCTCGAAGATGTTGATCTGAACATCCTTGTCGGTGATTTTCTTGAGTTCTTCCTTGAGCTTGTCAACCTCAGCGCCACCCTTGCCGATGATCACGCCGGGACGCGATGTGCACACGGTGATGGTGATGAGTTTGAGTGTACGCTCGATAACGATGCGGGAAACGCTCGACTTGGCCAGACGCACGTTGAGATATTTGCGGAGCTTGGAGTCCTCAAGCAGGGTGTCGCCGTACTTTTTACCTCCAAACCAGTTGGAATCCCATCCGCGAATCACACCTAAGCGGTTGCTAATCGGATTTACTTTCTGTCCCATGTCTTAGTCCTTGTTTTTAGTGTCGTTATCGATTGTGTCTACGAAGAGGGTCACGTGGTTGGCGCGTTTGCGGATGCGGTAGCCACGGCCCTGGGGGGCGGGACGCAAGCGTTTGAGCATGGGAGCGCAATCTACGAAGATGGTGCTCACATACAGTTCGCCGTTTTCGGCCTTGCGCTCGTTCTTGGCTTCCCAGTTGGCGATAGCCGAACGGAGGAGCTTCTCTACACGGGCAGCGGCCTCTTTATTTGAGAATTTGAGGATGCCCAGGGCGCGGAACACCTCTTTGCCACGAACCAGGTCGGCCACCAGACGCATCTTGCGGGGGGAGGTGGGCACATTGGTAAGTTTGGCAAAGCTCTGCGTTTTGAGGGCTTCCTTTCTTGCCTGAGC
>DBFWRP010000381.1:0-4456 GCA_048222005.1 Muribaculaceae bacterium
TTTCGGGGGAGTTTGTCCATGAGAGATAATTAACCGACAAACCTAAATTCCAAACAATTTCAGTTATGGATATAAATAATATCATGAACAGCCTGGAGGCTAAACATCCGGGCGAAAAAGAATACCTCCAGGCAGTGCGCGAGGTGTTGCTTTCAGTGGCCGACGTTTATAACCGTCATCCCGAGTTTGAAAAAAACAAGATTATCGAGCGGATGGTTGAGCCCGACCGTATCGTGACATTCCGTGTTACCTGGGTGGACGATAAGGGTGAAGTGCAGAACAACATCGGTTATCGTGTTCAGTTCAACAACGCTATCGGCCCGTACAAAGGCGGTATCCGTTTCCATGCTTCCGTAAACCTTTCGATCCTGAAATTCCTCGGATTCGAACAGACATTCAAAAACGCGCTCACCACATTGCCTATGGGCGGTGCCAAAGGTGGTAGCGATTTCTCGCCCCGTGGCAAGAGCGACGGCGAAATCATGCGTTTCTGCCAGGCCTTTATTCTCGGCTTGTGGAAGAATCTCGGTCCCGACCGCGATGTTCCTGCAGGTGATATCGGCGTAGGCGGCCGTGAAGTGGGCTACATGTACGGCATGTATAAAAAACTCGTCAACGAGCATACCGGCACATTCACCGGCAAGGGCTTCGACTTCGGCGGTAGCCGTCTGCGTCCCGAGGCCACCGGTTTCGGTGCCCTCTACTTTGTGGAGAATATGCTTGATCTGGCCAACGACACCATCAAGGGGAAGACAGTGGCCATTTCCGGCTTCGGAAACGTGGCCTGGGGTGCTGCCACCAAAGCCAACGAACTCGGTGCAAAGGTTGTCACCATCTCCGGCCCCGACGGTTATATCTACGATCCCGACGGCGTGAGCGGCGAAAAAATCAATTACATGCTTGAGCTCCGTGCTTCCGGCAATGACATCGTGGCTCCCTATGCAGAGAAATATCCCAACGCAACATTCTATCCCGGCAAGAAGCCCTGGGAGCAGAAGGTTGACATCGCCCTTCCCTGCGCAACTCAGAATGAGGTGAACGGAGAGGATGCCAAGCAGCTCGTTGCCAACGGCGTTAAGCTCGTGGCAGAAGTGTCGAACATGGGTTGCACACCCGAAGCTATCGATACCTTCATCGCGAACAAAATCAACTATGCACCCGGCAAGGCTGTTAACGCCGGTGGCGTGGCATGCTCAGGTCTGGAAATGACTCAGGATGCTGAACATCTGCAGTGGAGTGCCGAAGAAGTTGATGCCAAGCTGCATCAGATCATGGCATCCATCCATGAGCAGTGCGTGGCTTACGGCCGCGAAGCTGACGGTTACCTCAACTACATGAAGGGCGCCAACATCGCCGGCTTCATGAAGGTGGCCAATGCCATGATGGGTCAGGGCATCATCTGATCCGTGTGCGAACGGGGGCGCGTCCCCCTCTCGTGAAATCTGAAATTATCCTCCCGATCACCGGCTGTACGCAACGAGGCCGATGGTCGGGAGTTTTTTGTGAAAAAGCCACGGCCATGGGGCTTTTATTGTCTGAAAAAGTGTTACCTTTGCAGCAGAAAGTTAAGCCATGACCGACGACCAGATGCTTAGTCCGGCTAAAGCCCAGCTCGATTCATATCTGAAAGAGCACGGGATGCGGCGGACCCCCGAACGTTATGCCATTCTTGAGAAAGTGTTCTCCACAGATGCCCATTTTTATGTGGACGCGTTGCATGAGGCGCTTACTCTTGAAGGGAGGCATTTCAGCCTTTCCACGGTGTATGCCACCATTCAGCTGTTTCTTGAGGCTGGCCTGGTGCGCAGGCACCAGTTCGGCAATCAGCCGGCGCAGTACGAACGGGTTCTGCCGGGTGTCACCGAAAGCCATCATCATCTGGTGTGCACTTCGTGTGGCCGTGTAAGGGCGGTGAAAGATCCCGCGCTTATGGCCCAGATAGGCAATCTGAGGTATCCCACATTCAAGACACAGTTCTTTACACTATATGTGTACGGATTGTGCTCGTGGTGCCAGAAGCGGCTTAAACGTGAAAGTGCCCGCACCGGGCAGTGACACGGTTGTGCCGGCGGTGGGTGTTCTTGACCTGATTTTTTTGAAACCATTATCACAGTTATAAAACTATACACAATGAAAGTTGACGTTCTGCTCGGTTTGCAATGGGGCGACGAAGGGAAAGGAAAAGTTGTTGATGTGCTGACCCCGCGTTACGACGCTGTGGCCAGATTTCAGGGAGGCCCCAATGCTGGCCATACACTTGAATTCGACGGCAAGAAGTATGTGCTCCGCTCCATCCCTTCCGGAGTGTTTCAGAATGACACCAATCTCATAGGCAACGGAGTTGTGCTTGATCCGGTGCTGTTCCGCGATGAGGCGGAGGCCCTGTGCAAAAGCGGCGTGGACCTGAAGCACACGTTGAAAATCTCAAAGAAGGCACATCTTATCCTGCCGACACACCGTCTGCTTGATGCCGCTTCCGAAAGGGCAAAAGGTAAAGCCAAAATCGGCACTACAGGCAAAGGCATCGGTCCCACATATACCGACAAGACTTCGCGTAACGGCGTGAGGGTAGGTGATATCTTCGAGAATTTCGATGCGAAATACGCCGCCGCGCGTGAGCGCCACCTCACACGTCTGGCTTCGCTTGGTGCCACTCCTGATCCAGAGCATCTTGCTCAGCTCGAACAGGACTGGATGAACGCCGTGGCATATCTCAGGAACTATGAGATTGTTGATGGCGAATATCTCGTGAACGATCTGCTTGCCTCGGGCAAGAGTGTGCTTTGCGAAGGTGCGCAGGGCACGATGCTTGATGTGGATTTCGGGTCCTACCCGTTTGTCACATCATCCAACACCATCTGTGCCGGAGCATGCACAGGCCTGGGTATAGCGCCTAATAAAATCGGCGATGTGTTCGGTATTTTCAAGGCTTACTGCACCCGCGTGGGAGCCGGACCTTTCCCCACCGAACTCTTCGACGAAACCGGCAAACTGATTCGTGATCTCGGTCACGAATACGGTGCTGTGACCGGACGTGAACGCCGTTGCGGCTGGATTGACCTTGTGGCCCTCCGCTATGCCATCATGGTCAACGGCGTGACAAAACTCATAATGATGAAGAGCGACGTGCTCGATGGGTTCAACACCATCAAGGCTTGTGTGGCCTATGAGGTGAACGGCAAGCGCACCGACCGCTTCCCGTATTCTATCGATGATGCGGATGCCGTCAAGCCGGTCTATGAGGAACTCCCGGGTTGGAAAACGCCCATGACTTCGGTAACCTCGGCCGACGAATTCCCCGAGCGCTTCAAGGATTACATCTCGTTCCTTGAGCGCCAGCTCGGCACACCGATTGTAATTGTTTCGGTCGGCCCGGACCGCACGCAGACAATCGAGCTTTAATCCGAACCGGGTATAGATATAAAAATCAGGCAGCCATCATCCTAATGGGATTGTGGCTGCCCGTTTTTTTATAGTATCCGGTTCAATTCTTGCCTGCCAGGGCTTTGATTTTGCCAAGGAGCCAATAGGGGAGCAGGCGCATGGTGCGGTGACCGATGGTGCAGTAGAGCCGCGTCCAGTGATATTTCAGGGCGCATGCTGGTGAGTGAAAATACTCTATTGTCTGCATTGCCATCTCCACCGTTTCGCGGCTGGCTTGCCGACGGTCGATGAGGTGTCCCAACGGAGCTTTCTTCTCGATTACCGCCACAATGCGCCCCTCGGCAGTTGTGGAGGGCCTGACATCGGCGCAACCGCCCAGATGGGCAGCCACATCGATGCATTCGGTGGCATTCCATAACACCAGGCGCCCGTTGCGTATGTCGATGTTGAACTGGTGGAAGCCTCTGTACCCTTCATTTTCCGCCTCATTGCGGAAATGGTTCAGATATAGCACACCTCCCGGTTTGAGACAATCCACGGCCTGCAGAATCCCCTTCATGGGGTTCATGCTGTGGTCTAAAGAATTGCGAATGTGGATGAATGTCACGGAGTTTTCCGGATAGATAGCTCCGAGCGTCTCGGTCATACCGAATTTGATGTGTGGCAGTTCGGGCCTATGTTTGTCGAGAATCTTATTGTAGAACGGGGCGAGCGGGTCGATGAAATCTATATCAAGGTCTTTGCCGCCTATTTTTGTCCCGAATGCATAGCTTAACGCGCAACCGACATCAAGAATGACCGGTTTCTCCTCCTGCCGGCTGGAAAGAAAAGCCGCCATGTCGAAATTGTCGAGCACGCATTCCTGGCCGATGAGCGACCATCCGAACAGATCGCGCAGACGTTTGCGGTTGTTGTAGTAACTTTGCCAGAAAGCCACCTCGTAGGGGATGCCTTTAATCCAGCGGCGGGTGTTGTCGGTTGACATTTTATACTTCTTTTAACAGTGTGGTCGCCTAATGTTCTGGAAATTTAGCGGACCGGTTCTTTGCTATATATTACAAAAGTAGTAATT
>DBFWRP010000382.1:0-6936 GCA_048222005.1 Muribaculaceae bacterium
ATCACAATGTCGTCTTTCACAAAAGGAACCTCTTTGCGGTATTCGCGCAGGAAGCCTTCCAAGAGAGGCGAGGTTTTTTGCGGGCGGCGGAAATCAATGCCCTGTGCAGCATTCATCAGTTCGATGGCAAGGATGTGTTCCAAATTGTCCATGATGCGGTAGAGCTTCGTGGCTGCGTTGGCTCCCATACTGACATGGTCCTCCTGTCCGTTGCTGGACACGATAGAGTCGCTGCTGGCAGCATAGCAGTACATCTTGTTCTGGCTCACCATAGAGGCGGCGGCATATTGAGGAATCATAAACCCGGAGTTCAGGCCGGGATTGGCAACCAGAAACTCCGGCAGTCCCCGCAGTCCCATGATGAGCTGGGCGATACGGCGTTCGGAGATATTTCCCAGTTCGGCAAGGGCGATTCCCAAGAAATCGTACGAGATAGCCAACGGCTGCCCATGAAAGTTTCCGCCGGAGATGATACGGTCTTCATCCGGAAAGATGGTAGGATTGTCCGTCACAGAATTAATCTCCGTCAGCAAAACCGAAGAGACATACCGGATAGCATCCTTCGTTGCGCCATGCACCTGCGGAATGCAACGGAAAGAATACGGATCCTGCACATGCTTGCCGGGGCGGACGATGAGTTCGCTGCCCTCCAGCAGTTTGCGGAAGTTCTCGCCCGTTTCGATTTGTCCTTTGTGGGGACGGATTTGCTGGATGCAATCCATGAACGGGTCGATGCGACCGTCAAAGGCTTCCAGGGAGAGGGCGGCTATCAGGTCGGCTTTCTTGGAGAGGCGGAAAGCTTTAAGAATGGCAAAGACACCGTTGGCGCTCATGAATTGCGTACCGTTCAGCAAGGCAAGGCCTTCCTTGCTCATCAGTTTGACGGGCTCCCAGCCGAATTCATCGAGTACGCTGATTGCCTCGCGCTTCCGGCCTTTATAGTACACGTCACCCACACCGATAAGAGGCAGGAAAAGATTGGCAAGCGGAGCAAGGTCGCCCGATGCTCCCAAGGAGCCGCGGTCGTAGACAATAGGCATCACGTCGTTGTTGAAGAAGTCGAGGATGCGCTGTACGGTAATGACCTGCACGCCGCTGTGCCCCAATGAAAGCGCATGCGCCTTGAGCAGCATCATCAGTTTGATGATGACAGGACGGATCTCCTCGCCCACGCTGCAAGCATGGCTTTTGATGAGGTTCTCCTGCAAGGTGCCCAGTTCGTCGGGCGAGATGCTTTTGCTGCACAGGGAGCCGAAGCCGGTGGTGATCCCGTAGAGAGGTTCGGCGGATTCGGCGGTTTTCTTATCCAGATAGTCGCGGCATTTCTGTATGCGTTCTTTGGCTTCGGGAGCCAACTCAAGTTTCAGGTTCTCGTTGATGATGCGTTCGATAAGGTCGAAGGTCAGCTCGCCCGAACCGACATAGTAGACATTCTTCATACTTTGAGCTCCTCATTGATTTCGTCCAACAATTCTTTCTCTTTGGCACAGGCAAGGCGTTCCAGCTCACAGGCTTCGGCCTGCAGCTTGGCAACGAACTCTTTATCTTTGAGCGAACCGAGGTTGATGCGCACATTCATCAATGCCCCCAATACGGCAGAGCGGGCAGACATCATCGCCACGCAGGCATCGGTTACGGCATTACGGTTGCCCAGGCGTGCCACATCCATGATGACAGTCATCAGTTCGTAGGCATTACGTGCCACCTGCATGGGCACGAGGGCTGCAAACTTGGTGGCTTCCTGAATGGCGGCGCTGCGGGCGGCCTTCTCCTCGTCGGTGGCTTTCGGCATCTTGAAGCAGGCAAATACACTGTCGTATGCTTCGGAGTCGCGGTCAATGTCTTCGATGAAGGTGTCTTTCTCCTGCAATGCCACTCCCGCAATATGCTGCATCAGCTCCTCGTGCGCCTCATAGCCTTTCTTGCCGACAGTGAGATTGGCTACCATTGCCGCCAAAGCCGAAGCAATGGCGCCATTCAATGCGGCAATGCTTCCGCCGCCGGGGACGGGGTCGCTGCCCGCCACTTTATTCAAAAACTCTTTGACTGTTAAATCGACTAACATGGGATTAAATTATTATTAGGTATTACACAATTAGGTATCAATTCGCTATTAACGCACCGCTAAAGCACCGGGTGGAGTACGCCCTCCTTCACCGTAGCGTGCACACAATTCATGCCCACATAATAGGGCAGGAAATGATAATTATCCGTATTCAGCACCACAAAGTCCCCTTTCTTTCCCACCTCTATGCTGCCGATGCTGCCGGCACGATTCAGGGCGGCGGCGCCGTTCAGGGTAAGGGCGGTAATGGTCTCCTCGACACTCATCTTCATATAGATGCAAGCCAGTGCGATAGTGAGCGGGATGGAACCGGAGAAGCAACTGCCGGGATTAAGGTCGGTGGCCAATGCTACGGCACAGCCGGCGTCAATCATCTCGCGCCCGCGGGCATAAGGTTCTTTCAGGGCAAAGGCGGTAAGAGGGAGCAAGGTGGCAACCACGCCTTTGTCCGCCATGGCATGGATGTCGGCATCGGAAGCGTGCAGCAGGTGGTCGGCGGATACGGCGGAAAGTTCCGCAGCCAGTCCCGCACCGCCCAGCGGCACTATTTCATCGGCATGGAGCTTCAGCGCCAATCCCATATCACGAGCGGCAGTCAGCAGGCGGCGGGACTGCCCGATGGAGAACACGCCCTGCTCGCAAAAGACATCGCAAAACTCTGCCAACCGGTTCTGAACGACGGCGGGCATCACTTCGCGAATGATGAAATCCACATAATCGTCCGTACGCCCGACATACTCTTGCGGCACTGCATGTGCGCCAAGAAAAGTGGAAACGATGTCCACCCGCTTGTGCTCGTCATTGTTCAGGCTGCGCATGACGCGGAGTTGCAGCAGCTCGGTCTCCTTGTCCAAGCCGTAACCGCTTTTTCCCTCGACGGTGGTCACTCCCATGACGCTCATCTGCTTCAAGAAGCCCTCCGCCTTGCCGCGCAACTGGATGAAGTTGCTGTTGCGGGTGGCAGCCACTGTGCTGACAATGCCTCCTCCGCGCTCCATAATGGACATGTAGCTTTCGCCCTTCAAGCGCCATGAGAACTCCTCGGCACGCTCCCCGCCAAAAACGAAGTGCGTATGCGAGTCCACAAAGCCGGGCAGAAGGCATTTGCCCCGGGCGTTGTAGTGCCAGTAGCGCTGATAGTATCCGTCGCGGTCCTCGCCACGATTAGGGCCTACGTAGGTGATGACGCCGCCGGTGACTTCCACCGTAGCGTCATCCATGATGCAGATCTCTTCCATTTCCCTGCCACAACGGGCGGAAAAGCCGATGGGAGTGACGACACGAGCGTTGAAGATGATAAGATTCTCCGTCATATTTGTTTCTGTTTCATTTAAAGTTCAGAACATTGATCACTGAAAGACAGTTGTGTGCTATTCACACGTCGGGCACTCACTCCATTATCCGGGCTTCGAGCACCTGCTGCATCGAGAAGTTCTCCAGTCCGAGGTAATAGGAAGCCGTATCAATCAGCGCTTCCATGGGCACAAGGCCGATAATCTCACTGCCCACGATGCTGACACCGTAGCGGCGCGCTTCGATGCGTACCAGTTCGAAGGCGCGATAAAGGGCGGTACGGGTATAGTCGGTCATATTGATAGACACCTGCGTGATTCCCCGGTCTTTCAACTCCACTCCCATGGCCTTGCAATAGCGCAGGCCGCCGCCGATGAAGCGTATCTTCTTGGCAATATCGTGCGCAATCTCCAGACTCGGCGTATTCAGGTTGATGTTATAGGCCACCAGCGGCATACGCGCGCCAACCGCCACCGTTCCCGCAGTGGGATGCCGCTCGGCGGGGCCGAAGTCGGGCTGCCATTCGGGGAGTTTTATTTTCTCCGCCATACCCTCGAACTCGCCTTTCCGGACAGCTGCAAGGTTTTCCCGGTGAGGGGCTGATGCGGATTTCTCGTAAAGGAACACAGGCAGGTTATAACGTTTCGCCACTTCCCCGCCCACTTCTTTGGAGAGCGCAACGGCTTCTTCCATCGTTACATTCTTAATAGGAATAAAGGGCACAACGTCCACCGCACCCATACGGGGATGCTGTCCCTGATGCTTGTTCAGGTCGATGAGCTCCACTGCCACGCCGATAGCCTCAAGCACAGCATCGCGCAGCGGTTCGGGTTCGCCCACTACGGTGACGACGAGGCGGTTGTGGTCTTCATCGTTACTGTAATCCAACAACTTGACACCCTGTCTGCCACGAAACGGGGCTACAATCCGGTCTATTTTCTGCAAGTCGCGTCCCTCACTGAAATTGGGGACACATTCTACGATTCGGTTCATAATGGTTATGTTTTTAATTTGCTATACAGATATATTCTTTTTAGATTGGCATATTCTTTTTCTCAGACATAAGAACAAAAGAACATAAGAACAGGCCCAATCTCTTATACCCTTATCTCCCCTATAATAAGCCTGTTATTATTGTTTTATATATCTATCAATCAGTTCTTCATCCGCCACGTAAGGAATCGTGATGTGGTAGCCATCCGAATGGGTGCGGTTGAACTCCTCGCTGGTTTCCATGGAATGCTCGTTGCGTGCCCACGAACGGCGTGCCACGCCGCCCATAACATCCCAAAGCATGGCGGAACGCAGAATTTCGTCCACCCTTTCGGAGCCGTCGCACACCATGCCGAAGCCGCCGTTGATGGCTTTGCCTATGCCCACTCCGCCGCCATTGTGCAGCGCCACAAGGCTCATGCCCCGCGCACAGTTACCGGCAAAGCATTGCACAGCCATGTCCGCCATTACGTTGCTGCCGTCCTTGATGTTGGATGTCTCGCGGAAAGGGGAATCCGTACCGCTGACATCGTGGTGGTCGCGTCCCAACATAATCGGGCCTACCTCGCCCCGGCGCACCATCTCGTTGAAGCGGAGTGCAATCTTCATGCGTCCTTCGGCATCCTGATAGAGGATACGCGCCTGCGTGCCCACCACCAGATTATTCTTTTCGGCATCGCGAATCCAATTGTAATTATCCAAGTCCTGCCCGCGGCGCGTGGGGTCGATACACTCCATTGCCGCCCGGTCGGTCTTCACCAGGTCTTCGTGCCTGCCACTGAGACACACCCAGCGGAAAGGCCCGTAACCGTAATCAAAGAGTTCGGGGCCCATGATGTCTTCCACATAGCTGGGGAAGATGAACCCGTTCTTATCACTGCCGTTGCGCGCTATTTCGGTGACGCCGGCATCGTAGACGGCTTTCATAAAGGAGTTGCCGTAATCGAAGAAGTACGTGCCCCGCCCCACGAGCTCTTTTATGGCAAGGAAATGGCGTTTCAGCGTGGCATCCACCTTACGGCGGAATTCCGCCGGGTTCTCGTGCAGCATCCGGGTACGCTCCTCAAAGGTCAGCCCTGCGGGACAGTAGCCGCCGTCGTAGGCGGCATGGCAGGATGTCTGGTCGGATAGCAGATCTATGTGTACCTGTTCTTTTGCGGCATATACCAAGAGATCCACCACATTGCCATGATAGGCAATGGAAATGGGGGTGCGACTGTCCATGGCCTCTTTGGCCAGTGAGAAGGCATGCGGCAGCGAATCCGTCACGTGCCCCACCCATCCCTGACGATGACGGGTGTCGATACGTGAAGCGTCCACTTCGGCTATGATAGCGGCAGCTCCCGACATTTCGGCAGCTTTGGGTTGGGCGCCACTCATGCCGCCCAGACCGGAGGATACAAAAAGCCGTCCGCGCAAGTCGCCGTCTTGCGGAATGCCGAGTTTCAATCGCCCGGCGTTCAGAAGGGTATTGAAAGTGCCATGCACGATGCCCTGCGGACCGATGTACATCCACCCGCCGGCAGTCATCTGCCCGTAATTGGCAACGCCCATCTGCATGGCTGTGTGCCAGTCCTGCTGGTTGTCATAAAGCCCCACCATGATGGCGTTCGTAATGATGACGCGCGGCGCTTCGGGCTTCGACTTGAAGAGCCCCAGCGGATGCCCGCTTTCGATGACGAGCGTCTGGTCGCAGGTGAGGACTTCGAGGTATTGTTTTATCAGGCGGTATTGCATCCAGTTTTGGCACACCTGTCCCGTTTCGCCATAGGTGACGAGTTCGTAGGGATAGAGGGCGATGTCGAAACAGAGGTTATTGTCTATCATCACCTGAAAGGCCTTGCCCTCGATGCAGCGTCCTTTGTATTCGTCAATGGGCTTTGCCTTGAGGTCGCCTTGCGGACGGTAACGGTAACCGTAGATGCGTCCGCGCGTGCGGAGTTCTTCCATGAACTCCGGTGCAAGCGTTTCGTGCAGTTCTTTAGGGATGTAGCGCAGGGCATTCTTCAATGCCGTAGCCGTTTGTGCCGGGTCGAGGGTGTAGCCGCGGTCGGGAGCCCGCCGGATGCCTTCTACGAAGGCGGGATAAGGGGGCAGTGTTTTGCTTAAGGTAATCTCCATAGTATAATAAGGCGAATAGTTACAAATTGTCAGAAGATGCGACTCTGTATCTGCCGCAATATAAAAATAAATCCCGATATTCACAATAGAATACCGGGATTATTTATCATTTAGACAAAAGCAAGACTGTTTTCCTATCCTCATGTTCTGTCATGCAGAACGAAGTGAAGCATCTCTTCTCTTTGTGTCAGGAAAGCAGATTCTTCGTCACTACGTTCCTCTGAATGACAGAGACTTTTGATACCTGAGTCGTTACATATATTTCTAATAAAGTTGGTATTGGACGGTAACGGTAGCAATGGCTCCGTCATCAGTCAAAGTATAATCGATAACGAAAAGACGAAGATACTTCAACTCATCATTTTCGGTTTTGAAGGTTACGGCATAGCCATGTTTAGGCTGAGCATTTGGAAAAGGGCAAATAATATTATCTACCAGTTCTAATTTCTTTGTAACCTCCGATA
>DBFWRP010000383.1:0-12745 GCA_048222005.1 Muribaculaceae bacterium
GAGAGGGGTTGAATGTGGGGAGCAGGTATCAGGCACGCGGGGCAGTGGGGAAGGTGATGGTGAAGGTGGCGCCGGGAACGGGAGCCTGACGGGATGTAAGTGAGTAGGAGCAGCCGTGTTTTTCGAGGATGTCGGCTATGCACATCAGGCCGAGGCCCTGTCCGTGGGGCTTGGTGGTGTGGAAAGGCGTGAAGAGGTGCTGTTCGCTTGCCGGGGTAAGGCCGCATCCGTTGTCGGTGATTGAGATGGTGGCCGGATTGGCGGTAATCTGTATGCCGATTTCTCCGCATTCCTTCCGTGGACTTTCGGCGATGCTTTCGGCGGCGTTCTTTATGATGTTGACAAGTACCTGTTCCATAAGGATAGCGTCGATCGGAGCAAAGGCCTCTTTCTCAGATGGATTCAGGGTGAGACGCAGGCTTTTACCGGTTGCCGACCGGGCCACCGATTCAAGGAATGTGAATCGCTGCTGCATCAGTTCGTTGAGATTGGTTTTCAGAAGTCGGGCTTCCGGAATTTTCACCACATCGGCATAGGCAGTTATGAAGCCGCTGAGGGCGTCGCAACGCTCCGAGCAGCTGCCGATCAGTTCGGCGATGCCGTCGGTGTCGTCGCTGTGCAGCAGCATCAGCGTTTCGAGCGCCGAATGTATGCCGCCCATGGTGTTGTTCACCTCGTGGGCCATGAGGCGCACCATTTTCGAGAATGTGGCTTTCTCGGCCTTGCGCACTTCGTCGGTTAGATTCTCGATGAGCAGAAATTCGCGGCGGAATCCCATCTCCATGAACCACAGGCGCGACAGGCGCAGAATCCCTCCCCCCGAATGGTTGAGATTGACCGTTTCTGTCTCGCCGGCTTTCAGTGCTGCTGCACATGCGGCAACCTGCCCCGGAAGCGATGCCAGCGTGGCCCCGCGCGCCTCGGCGTCGGTCACACCCATCAGCGAGCAGGCCGCGGTGTTGAGGCGGGTTATGCGCTTGTCGAAATCAAAAATCACAACCCCCATGGGCGATGCGTCGATGAGCAGGCTGAGAAACGAGTTCTGCTCATGCTGGCGCAGGCGTTCGGAGCGCAGCTGCTCCATGAGGCTGTTGAAGAGTTTGACCAGATTGTCGGCGTCCACCTGTCCCACCGGTGCGAGGCGGCTGCTGAAATCCTGGCCTTTAAGCAGGTCCATGCCGCGTATTACGGTGGCTACCGGTTTGATTACCGCAATATACATCAGTCCGAGTGCCACGAGAGTGGCGCTACCCATGCAGTAGCCGAGCCATTGGGGCGCGTCGGGCCACAGATGCGGCGCGGCGAGCATCCCTATGGTCAGGAGTGTCACGACTATCCAAAGCAGAAACGACCGGCTCATGGGTATAAACGGGGTGGTGTCGGGTTAGAGATTATGTTTTTTGATTTTGCGGTAGAGCGCCTGACGGGTGATGCCTAACAATGCCGCCGCGTGGGTCACGTTGCCGTCCACTTTGCGCAGGGCTGCGGCGATGGCCGCCTTTTCGGAAGCCTCGAGGTTGACAGGGACTGTGGCCGGGTTTTCACCTGCGTCGGGAGTGCCTTCCGGCTGCTCCGAGCCGAGCGCTATGGCGGTGCGGAAATCCTCGGTGGTGAGGCGGCTGGAAGTGGAGATGAGCAGGGTGCGTTCCACAAGGTTCCTGAGCTGACGCACATTGCCGGGGAAGGGCTGCGACTGCAGGAATGCCACGGCGTCGGGCGAGAGTGTGGGTGCGGTGCGGTTGCATTGAGCGGCATAGCCTGCGATGAAATGCTTGGCGAGCGGCTCAATGTCGGCGGGACGTTTGCGCAGCGGCGGTAGGTGCAGGGTGATGAGGTTGATGCGGTAGAGAAGGTCCTCGCGGAACGTGCCTTCCGCCACCTTGGCGCCGAGGTCGGCATTGGTGGCCGCGATTATACGGAAATCGCTTGTGCGGGTTTTCGAGTCGCCGAGCCGTTCGAACGTGTGTTGCTGCAGCACGCGCAGCAGTTTCACCTGGCTTGTGGGGTCGAGGTCGCCTATTTCGTCAAGGAAAATGGTGCCTTTGTCGGCCATCTCGAAGCGTCCTATGCGGTCGGCCACGGCGCCGGTGAAGGCTCCTTTCACATGGCCGAACATCTCGCTTTCGAACAGCGACCGCGAAATGCCCCCGAGGTTCACCATCACGAACGGTCCGGATGCCCGCCGCGAGTTGCGGTGGATTGCGCGTGCCACAAGCTCCTTTCCGGTGCCGTTCTCCCCAAGGATGAGAACCGGAGCGTCGGATGCAGCCACGCGTGCCGCGGTGCGGAGCACCGAGTCGAGCGCGGGATCGTTGCCTACTATGTCCACGCGGTTGAAGCCCTCGGTGTCCGGCGCCGATGTCGGTGTGCCGGCGAGCTGCAGTGCGGTTTCCACACGGTTGAGAAACATGCGGTTCTGCCAGGGTTTGGTGATGAAGTCGAACGCGCCCAGGCGCATCCCCTCCACGGCAAGCGGTATGCTCCCCCAGCCGGTTATCAGAATCACCGGCACTTCGGGGCGAAGCACCTTTAGGCGCTGCAGCAGCTCCAGTCCCTCCTCACCCGAGGTGGTATCGGAAAAATTCATGTCGATGACGGCAAGCTGCAGGTCGGGCCGGGTGCGGGCGGCCACCAACGCCTCGTCGGGTGTGGCGACTGCCTCGGCTTCGTAGCCTGCGTGTTTGAGCAGCACGCTCAATGACAGCCTGATGGTTTTGTTATCGTCGACAATAAGAATCATATGGCAAAGTTAATGAAAAATCGGAGATACAGATTATCTTAATTTCGGAGCAGACGGTCGAAATCGGCGTTGAGATCGGTGTGACGCGCATAGTCCCAGAGGGTGAGCGACCGGAGCTGGTAGTAATAGTGCCAATACTGGTAGAGCTGGTTCACGAGGTTCTGCCGTGCCTGGTCCTTTTTAAGCTGCGAGTCGTTGAGGTCGAGGGTGGAGATGCGCCCTATCATGAATGTCTCCACGTTAGTGTCATATCGCCGTAGGGCTATGGTGTCGGCGCGCATGGCTATGTCGAGCTGCCGCTGCTGGTTGCTGAACCGCTCCACAAGCAGGAAAAGGTCCTGATTGAAGTTCATGTTCTCCTGACGCAGGCGGCTCTCCACCACACGGCGGTTGCTTTCGGCCACTTTCACCTTGCCCCGGCGTTTTCCCCAGTCAAGCAGAGGGATTTTCACCCCGACTTCCACTACCTGGTTGTCACGCAGGCCGCGGTAGCTGTTCTGGAATTCAGCAGCTGTGCCGGTGTAGCCCACCTGGGCGAACAGGCGGATTTCGCGCAGGTCGCCTTTGGCCTGTGCCACGGCATAATCGGCTTCAAGCTGCCGGCGGCGCAGATTCTTGGCGAACTTGTTGTTGGCCAGGGCGCGGTCGAGGGCGTCGGCATAGGTTATGTCCACTTCCGGTACGGCATCGGGCACCGATGTGAGCAGTTCCACATCTTCCCCGTAATCAAGGAACGAGCGGAGCGTGAACATGGCGCTTTTCAGTGAGCTTTCCGAATCGGTGAGTTCCGACTGCGCGTCGAGCAGATTCAGCTCCATCTGCAGGAGGTCGTTCTCGCTTATCTGCCCCATCTGCCGCTTCACTTTCGCCACGTCGTAGAGCTTTGATGCGTTTTCGAGATTCTGCCGGGCAATGCCGAGATTCTCGCGGGCCATTACGAGGTTGAAATAGTTGTTGATGGCCGTGAGCGCCACATCTTCCGTGGCACTCAGGAATGCCGCCTTGGCCTCGGCGTAGCGTTCCGGTTCGATGCGCCGGTTCCATTTTATGCGGTTCACGCCGAAAATGGGCTGGTCGAGCGTCAGGGCCACCGGGATGGACATGAAGCGGTTCTGGCCGTTCCCTTCAAGATCGCGGATGAAGTCGAGGCTCGAATTGAGGCTGAGCGTACCGCCGGTGAGCCAGATGTTCTGACTGACGGACAGCTCGCCGTTCATCTGCAGATAGTTGTTGCGGACAAACGAATAGGAGCCCTCCTCGTTCATGTAGGAGGTGTACTGCTTGCGGTAGGAGGGGAGAGTGGCGTTGAAGCTCACTTCGGGCAGGAGGTCGGAGCGGAATGTGCGGTACTCCCAGTAGGCCTGCCTCAGCTCGTCAAGGGCCACGGCGGCTTCCACGCTGTGGAGGCGTGCGCGGTCGATGGCCTGCTCGAGAGTGAGGCTCAGCACCTCACCGCGTGCTGTTGTGGCGGTGAGGAGCAGGGCCGCGGTTATCATAGTGTTGAAAAATCTGTTCATGTCCGGGGATTTTAGCTATTATAGCTATTGTAGCTAAAATAGCGGGGTCATTCGTCTTTGAGGGCTGAAGCTGCATCAATTTTCATTGCACGGGCGGCCGGGAACCATATTCCGGCGAGAACCATGAGGGCGAGGAGCGCGTAAACAATCGCCACACAGGCCGTGAAGCGCGGCCACTCGAAGTAGAAGGCGAAATTGGTTGTGGCGTTCATTTCGAAATGGGTCAGCAGCCAGTCAAGGACGATTGCCGGCACGGTGGCGACGGTGAGCAGCATCAGCCCTTCGCCCATGAGGCGGCGGAAAATCTGTCCCCGTGTGGCGCCGTTCACCTTGCGGATGGCTATCTCGCTCACGCGCTGCTGTGTGCGGAACCAGAATGTGCCGAGCAGCCCGAGGAAGATGCTCACCATCAGGAACACCATCAGGACAATGTGGTTGCGCACTTCGATGATGTCACTGTGCATGGTGCGGTGCCCCTGTTCTTCGGCCAGATAGATGTTCTCTACAAAAGTGTTGCCGCAGCGGTAGGTGGTTTCGTTGTCGCGCAGAATCTTCTCGCCGAAGCTTTCCACCGCCTCAGGTTTCACCCTCAGCAGGACGGTTCCCCACAGATATTTCTTCTCGTCGTTTACAAAACCGGAGATGCATGTGCCGAGCGGGGCTTCGAACGGCATGCGCTGGATGCTGTTTACAAGGCCTCCGATTGTCACAAGGTTTGAATCGTTGTCGAGGAAATTGCGCCCCACAAACTCGTCGGGCGACCATCGGGCCATATCGGCATAAGCTTCCTTCCAGTCCTTGTACTCCTTGTGCGGGAATTTGGTGAACGGGATGTCGGGTGTGAGCAGGCTTGCGCCCGACTCGATGATGCCTCTAAGCTGCTGAGGCGATTCGCCGTGGGCGCCGTGGATGCGCAGCAGCTCGAAATATTCGGGAGTGACGTAGCGCCACGCCACCAAATAGAGGAAACGCAGCGAGTCTGCTTCATCAGCTACTTTCAGCTCTGAGGACGAGAGGTTCATTTCATACGGCACGCCATGCTGGGTGATTGCCGCAATCTCCACATCGGGGTGCGAGCGCAGCCGGTCGTAGATGGTGCGGCGGCTTTCCAAATGCGTTGCGTTGGTCGAATCGGAAGCGACGTAGCTGTCGGTGTCGGAAGGCACATCGCCATATTGTACGACGAATACATTCTCGGCGTCCATTCCCATGCCGATGCTGTAGGTTTTTCCCTGTACGAAAAGGTAGTCGGTCACATACCACATCACCACGCTTACAACCATCAGCTCCAACACCAGCCAGAGGTTTGAGCGCCATTCGGTTGTCATCTGTTTAAAAAGTCTACGGCTCATATCGTTATTTCGTAGTTTTCTGTGAAAAGTTAGATCTTGAAAAATGTGATTTCCGGGGTTATTTGATGGCCTCCACGGGGCTGACGCGCGATGCACGCCATGCCGGTATGCCGCTTGACAGGAGGTTGAGCACGAAGCAGAACCCTATGGCCCACAGCAGGATGCGCCAGTTGAGCAGCATCCACACGCTCACGTGCGCCGGGGTGTCGCCTATATAGTAGTCCACGAACAGGAGGTCGGCGCACAGCCATCCGAACAGGGCGCTGACAATCAGTCCGAGCACACCTCCGGCCAGGGTGACGATGAAATTCTCGGTGATGATGCCGCGGATCAGGCGCCAGCGGGTACAGCCGAAGGCACGGCGTACACCCATCTCGCTCACACGGCGCCGCAGACGGCTCTGTGTCATGCTCGACAGGTTGACGGCAGGGATGAGTAGTAGGATGGCGAACATGATGAGGCGTTGCCTGCGTGGCGTGTCGGAGTCAGGCGGCTGGTTCGACCATTTTTTATAGCGTACTGCATCCTGTGTGAAAGGTCCGTCGAGCAGATTAATCTTGTAGCCTGTGGCTTCCATCTCCTTGTCGTAAGCAAGCGCACGCTGTTGAACCTCTTTACGGATTGCCGGGAAGTCGGCCTTGTCGTGGGCGAGGATAGTGACCGAGAAATCGCCTAACTGATGATTGAAGCCCGACGAATGGTAGTCTGTGATGGGAATCCAAGCGTTGGCCACCACACGGGTGGCGATGATGGGCACGTTCTCCACGACGCCCACAACGTTGTAGGAATTGAAGTGATTCACGATGATTTCGCGGCCTACGGCGGCCTCCACAGATCCGAACAGCTCATGGGCCGCATCCTCGGAGATAACGATAGAGTTCTTCATGCTCTTTTCATTGTAGGGCGCTCCGGCAAGGAATTTGAAATTGAACACTTTCCAGTAGTCGGCGTCGGTTTCGTTGAGCCCGACTGACATAGGGATTCCCTTGGTAATCTGGAGGGTGCCGGAGTGGTTGCTGTATTTGGTGGCGCATTCGGCCGATTCAAGATTCATGAAAAGGCGGTCGGCTGCCTCGCGCGACATATGCGAGCTTGCCGAATAGTCGGGCTTTTCAATGTTGGTGAGACACATGTCGGGGGCATGAAGATAGCGGTCGCGATATGATTCCGGGTCGACGGGCATCACCTGCACCTGCTCGATCATCACCATCACCATTATCAGGAAGATGGCGAGTGCCGTTCCGGCCACGGTGACCCAGCCGATGAGCGGCTGTACACGCATTTCAGTCCAGGCTTGTTTTATGATATTCATTTTGAATGATTCTGTTTGAGTTTTTTTTGTTGAATTGTGAACGGGAGAGATATGGCATTAGGGTCAGCCTATCTGGCGGCCGTCGAAGAAGCGGACAATGCGGTCGGTCTGTCGTGCCTGCTCCTCGTTGTGGGTCACCATCACCACGGTGCGTCCGTCCTGACGGTTGAGGGTGTGGAGGAGGCCCATCACCTCGGCGCCCATCTTCGAGTCGAGGTTGCCGGTGGGCTCGTCGGCGAGGATTATGCGCGGGTCGCCCACGATGGCGCGTGCTATGGCCACGCGCTGGCACTGTCCGCCCGAAAGCTGGCCGGGCATGTGGCGCATGCGGTGGCTCAGGCCCACGCGGTCGAGCACCTCGGCCACGCGCTTGCGGCGCTCGCTGTCGGAGATGCCGCTGCGGTAGAGGAGGGGAAGCTCCACATTGTCGGCCACATTGAGGGTGGGGATGAGGTGGAAGCTCTGGAACACGAAGCCGATGTTTGCGTTGCGGAAATGTGCCTGTGCGGCATCTGGGAGCTCTCCTACCTTACGGCCGTCGATAAGCACCTCACCTTTGGTGGGTTTGTCGAGCAGGCCGATGAGGTTGAGCAGCGTTGATTTGCCGCAGCCCGAGGGGCCCATGATGCTCAGGAACTCACGTTCCTCCACCTCGAGGTTCACGTTCTCGAGTGCCAGTGTCTCTATCTCTTTGGTGCGGTAGGACTTGTCGACGCCTACCAGTTTTATCAGACTCATAGTTAAAGATTTATTTAAGTTTTACGCTGTTTTTGTGTTCATATTTTTTCATCTCCGAGGTCACCACTTTTTCGCCCGGTGTCAGCCCTTCAACCACTTCGATGTAGTCGTAGCTTGAGTCGCCGAGCTTCACGCGGCGCTTGTTCAGGCGGTTGCCTTCCACCACAAAGAGGTCGTAGGAACCGGGACCGCTGAAAAACGAGCCGTAGGGGATGCGAACGGCGTTGTCGCGCACTTCACGCAGCACGAACACCTGTGTCTTCAGGCCCGAACGGAGTTTGGGGTTGGTGTCGTCGTCCACGGCCACGTCGAAGGCTATCACGCCGTTTTTCGAGAGGGGTTCGGCCGAGGTGATATGTCCGGGCAGGGTTGTAGAGCCGATGCGCACTATGGTGCCTGCGCCCGGCTGCACGGCGTCGGCGTTGACGTCGGTCACTTCGGCCGCCACCTTGAAGTGGCTGAGGTCGGCAATCACCGCCACCCGTTCCCCCTCGCTCACCTGGCGCCCCACTTCGTCGGCTATGTAGGTGAGGGTGGCCGCGCGCGGCGAGCGGAGCTTGGCATCCTCAAGCGTGCGCTGTTTTTCCGAAAGGTTGTTGTCGAAGATGCTGAGTTCAAGCTGCTTCATCTTCTGGGAGTTGCCACGTGAGGCGCGTTCGTTTTCGAGCTGCGCCTTGAGTTGCTGCAGTTCCAGCCGTGCGGTGCTGCAGGCCAGTTCAGCCTCGCGCACACGCTCGCCGGTGCCTGAGCCGATGCTGTCGAGCCGGCGTTCGTTTATCACCTCCTGCTCCAGGCGGTTGAGGTTCATGGCCTTCACTTTCACCTGCATCTCCAGGTCGCTCAGGAAAGTGCGGTTGTTGAGCACGGTCTGCTCCCCTTCAAGCACCTTGTGGCGCCGTTCGTCGGCCATGCGCCGCAGTTCGGTCTCGGCCGAGGTAAGGTCGAGCCGCAGCAGCGGAGTGCCGGCCGCCAGACTGTCGCCGGCCTTGCAGTACACCTCGACGATGCGGCTTGTGATGGGTGAGTTGATGATCATCTCGAATGCGGGTACCACGCGGCCTGTGCCGCCGATGGAGGTCTCGATGGTGCCGAGGGTCACTTCGGCCACCGTGATGGCGCTGCGCTGCACGCTCGGAACGGTGAACATGAATGCCGCGCCGATGGCACATACCAGGGGAATTATCACCCACAGTGAGCGGAGCCATTTCCGCATGGCTTCGCGGCGTTGCTGTTGTTTTGGGATTTCTCTGTCCATTGTGAAAGTTGTGTTACGTCCAAAATATATGGCACACAGCGTGCCAAAAATGCAAACAATTGTAAATGAGCGTGCTTTGGCGTTTTGATGGTGTACGGTTTCGTTACACTGTCCGCTTGCGGCCACCCCCGGCAGTGTCCGCGCCGGTCATCTCCAGCCCTGGCCCCGCTCCCCATCTCCATTTGTTTGCAGATTTGCCGCCAAAAAGTTAACTTTGCCAATAGCTATTATAGCTATAGTGCTAAGATAGAAGATAGATGGAAGAAAATTATATAGTGTCGGCGCGGAAGTACAGGCCGACCACATTCTCAAGCGTTGTGGGGCAGAAGGCGCTCACGGCCACGCTGCGCAACGCCATAGCCACGAACAGGCTGGCACATGCCTACCTGTTCTGCGGCGGCAGGGGTGTGGGCAAAACCTCGTGCGCCCGCATTTTCGCCAAAACCATAAACTGCGAGCATCCCACTCCGGAGGGCGACCCGTGCAACGAGTGCAGCTCATGCCGGGCGTTCAACGAAAACCGTTCGCTCAACATTCTGGAGCTTGATGCCGCTTCGAACAACTCGGTGAACGATATCCGCGAGCTTGTGGACCAGGTGCAGATGCCCCCTACCGAGGGGCGCTACCGTGTGTTCATCATCGACGAGGTACACATGCTTTCGTCGGCCGCCTTCAATGCGTTCCTCAAAACGCTTGAGGAGCCGCCGGGTTATGTGATTTTCATTCTCGCCACCACCGAGAAGCATAAAATCATCCCCACCATTCTGAGCCGCTGCCAGATTTACGATTTCTCACGTATCACCATAGCCGATATGGTGGACCATCTGGAATATGTGGCCTCGCAGGAGGGTATCACCGCTGAGAGGTCGGCGCTGGGAGTGATTGCCCGGAAGGCTGACGGCGCCATGCGCGACGCCCTCTCGATTTTCGACCAGGTGGCGGCTTCGTCGCGCGGGCACATCACCTATCAGAGCACCATCGAGAACCTCAATGTGCTCGACGAGCGCTATTACTCGCGCCTGGTTGATGCCTTCTGCGCCGGCGATGTGGCGCAGGCTCTTATGGTCTACAAGGAGATACGCGACCACGGTTTCGACTCTCATTTCTTCATCAACGGTTTGGCGCAATATATGCGCGACCTCATGGTGGCCCGCAATCCGCTGACGCTCCCGCTGCTCGACACTGACGAGGCGGTGAAGGAGCAGATGGCGCAGCAGGCGCAAAAACTGGAGCCGGACTTTTTCTATTCAGCCATGAGCCTCTGCAACGAGGCTGACCTTAACTATCGTCAGGCATCGAGCAAGACTTTCCTTGTGGAACTTCTGCTCATCAGACTGTGCCAACTAAACGGCCCTTCCCCCATCTATAGCGGCAACGGGGAAGGGCGGAATCTGCAAAAAATAGAGGTTGTCTCCACGCAAGCGGGGACACCTGCTGCCGCACCCGCGCCCGCACCAAGGCCACAGCCGGCTCCGCAGCCGCAGCCTGCGCAAGCCGCACGGACACCTGCCCCTGCGGCGCCATCGCGTACGCCCGTCACGCCCGCTGCTCCGGCACAGGCTGCCCCGGTGTCAACTCCGTTGCCACCCCCTCCGGCACCGGGTGGAGGACGGCCCGCGCGGCGTCCGTTGGGCAAAGGGCATGTATCGCTGGCTTCTGCTTTCGCCGAGCCCACTCCGGAATATGTAACAGCCACCGAAAAGGCCGCGGGCACCAACCGCGCCCCTATAAATCAGGAAAATCTGCTCGAGCTGTGGGAGGACTACATGAATGTGAACCCCAAGGCGCATGTGCTCAACAACACTCTGCGTGTGCACAAGCCCATGCCTGTGAATGAAGCCGACACCTCGGATGCATCGGCATATGTGGTCACTGTTGTGAATCAGAGCCAGGTGGATGTGCTTGAGCAGGAACGTCCGCGGTTGCTCGAAACGCTGCGCCGTAAGCTCAACAACGATTTTTTCGACTTCTCGATAGCTCTCGACGAGAGCGCTGCGCCCACAACCGCGTGGAGCGACCGCGAGGTGCTCAACCACATGGTGGAGGGGTCGCCCTACATGGCGCAGTTCATCAACGACCTTAAATTCACCCTGTCCTGACGCGATGCGCGTGAACGAACGCATACTGAAACTTACCGGAATGCTGGGAGGCCAGCAGGCCGTGGGGATTGTGTGCTCGATTGTGCGCACCAAACTTGTGGCCTTCTGGATAGGGCCTGCCGGGGTGGGTCTGTTCGGCATATTCAATTCGGCTCTCGACATGGTGAGCGGAGTGTCGCAGCTGGGGATGCGCGACACGGCTGTGCGCCACATCGCAGCTTCGCATGGCGAGGATGTTCCGGCCATGGTGTGGAGCGTGCGGCGCGTGGCGCTTGCGCTCGGCATTGTCGGTGCGGTGGCCATGCTGGCACTGTCGCCATGGCTCAGCCGGGTGTCGTTCGGCACTTCCGACGGCTGGAGCTCGTTTGCGTGGCTGTCTCTTTCGGTGCTTCTGCTGACGTTGAGCAATGCCGAGGGTGCCGTGCTCCAGGGGTTGCAGCGGTTCAGGAAGCTCACCAAATGTTCGGTGGCAGGGACGATTGCCGCTACGGCAGTGTCCGTGCCGATGTTCTATTTCTGGAGGGTGAACAGCATAATCCCGGCCATACTCGCTTTCTCGGTGGTCACGTGGATTGCCATGGGCTTTGTGCGCGAACGGGTGGACTATCCCGACCGCAGCCGGCGTGGATGGCGGCAGGCGTTTGCCGCAGGGAAGCAGTTCATGTTGCTCGGATTCTACATCACACTTACCAATCTGGTGGGATATGCCGTGAATTATCTGTTTCTTGCCTATCTCAACCATTATGCCGACCTTGATGCGGCAGGATTCTACAATGCCGGATTCTCGCTGATCAACCGCTACGCCGGGCTGATTTTCGCTGCCATCGCCATGGAATTTTTCCCGCGCCTGTCGTCAGTGACAGGGAGGACGCGTGCCGAGAGTGTGTTTGTCGGCAACCAGATCGGGATAACCCTTGCCATTATTGTGCCGCTGGCGTGTGTGTTCACCACTTTGGTTCACCCGGTGGTGCAGTTGCTCTACACCTCGGAGTTCGTAGATAGCGTGGTGCCTATGGTGGTGCTGGCCATGGCAGGCACCGCGTTCAAGGCCGTGTCGTGGTGCATGGCTTTCGTGATAGTGGCGCGCGCCGACGGACGTACGTTCCTGCTGACCGAAACCCTGTCGGCAGCGGTGGCCATAGTTTTCAACATCATCGGTTTCCGTATCGGGGGCTTTGCAGGGCTTGGCGTTGCCTATACGGCATGGTATGCCGTGTACACGCTCATTATCGCGGTTGTCTATTTCCGCCGGTACCATCTGTATGTCGACCGCAGAGTGTGGACATTGGCTGCCTATGCCGTGGGTGTAACTGCGGTGTCAGGCGTGCTTGCGGTGACTGCTGGCCCTGTATGGACGGCACCGCTTGCGCTGTTGTCCTCGGTGGTGTCGGTTGTCATGCTCAGGCGCATGCTGAAGAACCGGAAAAGGTAGACATCTTTTTTGGCAAGGTATTTGTTATAACTGAATATGGGCGTTTGCGTCCGCAAGTGAAATCCGTATAAAATCAAAAAAAACAATATAAAACAACAGAATTATGGAAAGAATAGAACCCGGCAAATATGTCGAACTCGGCTACGACCTCTATGCCGTCGAGGCCGATGGTAAGGAACAGCTCGTGCATCAGACCGATGCATCGGATCCCGAGAAAATTATCTTCGGTGTTACCCGCGGCATGATTGCACCGCTGGAAAAGGCCATTGAAGGTCTGGAACCCGGCGGCAAATTCAATGT
>DBFWRP010000384.1:0-2122 GCA_048222005.1 Muribaculaceae bacterium
CTGTTATCACCCTCGAGGCCATGAAGATGGAGAATTCCATCAAGGCCGGTGTGGATGGCAAAATCGCATCAATCAATGTGGCAAAAGGCGACTCTGTGCTCGAAGGCGCTGTGCTCATCACCATCGCTTAACGATTGACCACCCATGAATGAGTTCGGAACATTCCTGATTGAGAACCTGACCCAGTTCTGGCATCTCACAGGCTTCTACAATGCCACATGGCAGCATTTCGTTATGCTTGCCGTAGGCCTCTTTTTCATCTGGCTTGCCATCACCAAGGATTTTGAGCCCATGCTGCTGGTTCCCATCGGCTTCGGTATGCTCATCGGCAACATCCCCTTCAATGCCACCGCCGGTCTGGAAGTCGGCATATATGAGGAGGGCTCAGTGCTCAATATCCTGTACAACGGTGTGAGTGCCGGGTGGTATCCGCCATTGATATTCCTCGGAATCGGTGCCATGACCGACTTTACCGCGCTGATCGCCAACCCGAAGCTTATGCTCGTCGGAGCGGCCGCTCAGTTCGGTATATTCGGGGCCTATATGGTTGCGCTCGCATTGGGCTTCATGCCCGACCAGGCTGGTGCCATCGCCATCATCGGCGGTGCCGACGGTCCTACCGCCATCTTCCTGTCGTCGAAGCTCGCGCCCAACCTCATGGGAGCCATCGCCGTGTCGGCTTATTCCTACATGGCCCTTGTTCCTGTGATCCAGCCCCCGATCATGCGCCTGCTCACCACAAAGAAAGAGCGTGTGATAAAGATGAAACCCGCACGTGCCGTGGCACAGAGCGAGAAAATCATCTTCCCCATTGTGGGCATGCTCCTCACATGCTTTGTTGTTCCTTCGGGTCTGCCGCTGCTCGGCATGCTCTTCTTCGGTAACCTGCTGCGCGAATGCGGTGTGACAAACCGTCTGGCCAAAACAGCCTCGAACGCGCTGACCGACATTGTGACCATTCTGCTCGGCATGACTGTGGGCGCCTCCACACAGGCTTCCACCTTCCTTACCAAGGAGACAATCTTCATCTTCATGCTCGGATTCATGGCATTCGTCATTGCCTCTGCATCGGGCGTGATGTTTGTGAAGCTGTTTAACCTCTTCCTGCCGCAGTCCAAGAAGATCAATCCCCTCATCGGTAATGCCGGAGTTTCGGCTGTTCCGATGTCGAGCCGAATCTCCAACAACCTCGGCCTGGAATACGATCCCTCCAACTATCTGCTCATGCACGCCATGGGTCCGAATGTTGCCGGTGTGATCGGTTCTGCAGTGGCAGCCGGTGTGCTGCTCGGATTCCTTGCCGCATAAAGTCAGGTCTATGACAATGATATCGTCCGGTGTCTGATGTAGCTCACAAGTGGAGATACAGGCACCGGACGTTTCTTTTATCGTTGTCATCGTGTGACGAGCTGGAAAAGGGAAATTTTTATTGAATGCAAAGCAACAATCCGCGGCATGGGAATGTTATTTAGTGTGAGAGAACAATAAAAACTGTTCCTGGCATTTCAGAACATGTCGTCCATTTCAAACATATGCACATCCCGCCAAGAAAGGCCTGCGGCCGTGGCTCGGGAATAATAACAGCCTGACAATATGATTCACAAGAAAGTTATTGATGCTATCTATAAAAAATGCAAGTCTCGTCCCTCGTCGCCCGATGAGCTTGACATTCCGCTCCTGTTCGAAAAATTGCCCGAGCAGGCCGGGATTGAAATAGATGGCGATAATCTGGTGATAGGGAGTATCGACAGCAATTCCATTCTGCATTCCCTTCCGGTGTCGCATATTCATGCGATTATCGATTTTGACGAGGCTGTGGCCATTGTGCTTCATTCATCCATCATTTTCCTGTCGAAGGAGGATGGGTCGGCACATGTGCATGTCAAGGAGGTCTCTGCTGGCTTGTTTGATCGTCTGAAATCTGCAATCAACCGTCAGGCGGTGTTCTGAGGCTGCTTGTGGCTTTAAGACGGCGAGAACGAGGCGCACTGGCATGTTGATAAAACTTTATTGTGTTTTCAAAAAAATGTAGTAACTTTGCGTGCGGACAGAGTTCCGGACAGGCGCAAGTGGCGTAATTGGTAGCCGCGCCAGACTTAGGATCTGGTGACTTCGGTCGTGG
>DBFWRP010000385.1:0-1644 GCA_048222005.1 Muribaculaceae bacterium
CCAATGAGCCCAGATGCCGAATTTTGCGTCTTTGAACCACTCCGGGCATTCCCATTGTGAAAGGCTTTCCCACGAAGCGGCATATTTTCCCTCAATGAGCGGCATGTCGCCGGCATGCATCTGAAATGACTGCAATGCGGCTGCTGTAAATAGACCGAAATAGAATGATTTGTTCATGGTAATTTTAATGAATGGTGAGGACTGCTCAGGCAGAAACGTATATATCCCAGGCAGTCAGGGTAAGTAGTCGGCGGCAAAATTACGCATTCGGAATAATTGTATAATAGGACAATCTTGCTGAAAGATAGGACTAAGTGACGAACTGCCGGACACTACGGATGCTTTCATGGCGCTTAGGCTCCGGACGCAACAGTGCGGAGTCTAAGCGCCATGAAATATGTGTGATGATGGTGCCGGCTTAACGGGTGGAGGGGATGGTGTGGGTTTCGCGGTGGTGGAGGATGAAAAGGGCGATTGCGCCGATGATGGCGCAGGGTATGCCTGCCAGCGCGGGCGATGCAAGGCCGAAGCCGTGGCGTATCACGGCGCCCCCAAGGGCTGCTGCCGTGGCGTTTGACACGTTGAATGCAATCTGGATTCCGGCGCCTCCAAGCATTTCGCCCCCTTTGGCATAGCGTACTATGAGGTACTGCAGCGGGCCGCCCAGCCCGAACAGCAGCGCAGGTGCAAGAAAAGCGAACAGCAGCGCGGGAATCTTGCTGGAAGCGAAAAGGTAGACCATCGGCATCATACCTACGGTCAATGTGGCTATGACGGCTGTGACAAGCGATGCGGAATAGCGGTCGGACAGACGTCCGGCGTAAAAGTTGCCGAACACCATCCCTGCTCCCACCAGAACCATGATGAAGGTCATTGACGATTCGGGAAATCCGGCCACACGTGTCATTATGGGCGCGATGTAGCTCAGCCAGCAGTACACGCTTGCCTGCCCGAAGAACACACCCGCATATATGAGCCAGGGGCCAGGCTTTGACAGGAAGCGGAACTGACCTTTCATGCCGCTGTCGGGCAACGGCGCGAGTATGGGTACCCAGCATCTGATCGCTATGAATGTGGCCGCGCCTACTATGGCCACAATGCCGAAGGGCAGCCGCCACGACAGCATGTGGCAGATGAAGGTGAATGCCGGCACGCCCACGAGGTTGGCCACCGTCATTCCGCCGATGAGAACGGCCACCGCCGACGCCCCTTTGCCTGGATCGGCCAGGCGCGAGCAGACTATGGCGCCCGCTCCGAAAAATGCACCATGCGGCAGTCCGGCCAGAAAGCGCGCTGCAAGCAGGAATCCGTAGTTGGGCGAAATGGCCACCATGGCGTTGCCTATGGCTATCAATGCCGCAAGCAGAAGCATGAGCTTGCGCAATGGCAGTTTTCGTAAAAACAGCAGTGATGGAGCGCCGGCTGCCACGCCTGCGGAGTAGGCCGAGATGAGATGCCCGGCCTTGACGATGCTTATGTTCAGGTCGGCGGCAATGTCACTCAGAATCCCCATCATGCCGAATTCCACAATCCCGAGTGCGAAAGTGCCGAATGCGAGTGAAAGTAATGATTTTTTCACAACAATCTTTTTTCTTAGAGTGCTTTTGTTTTCAGCCCGCAAAAGTACATAAAAATGCGTTATGG
>DBFWRP010000386.1:0-3209 GCA_048222005.1 Muribaculaceae bacterium
CCTGGCGGGCCGCTGGAACACCCTCGAGACGCCGGTCCTGCTCCCGCTCGCCAACCGCAAATAAGGGTGTTGCGAAATCCGGCGAATCGTATTGATTACCGGCGGTGGTTGTTGCAAAATTTCGGTCAGATTGTAGGGATGCACCCTGGTGCATCCGCTGATAATCAATGAAGTAGAGCGGATGCACCAGGGTGCATCCCTACAATTCGCCGGATCCTCCTACAGGGGCAGGCATCCGCGCGCCCGCCAAAAGCAAGCCTCCGCAACGGCATTACCCGCTGCGGAGGCTTTGTATATGGGAGTAAGGGGAGGATTTTACTTCATCAGCTTGCGGACCTGGTCGCCGGCCTTGACGATGAATACGCCGTTGCCTGCGAAGAGAATCTCCGAGTTCGCGCGGCCCTCGGCCACGAGGCTGCCGGCTGCGTTGTAGACCTGCACGGCGATGTCGTTAGGAGCCGTCACCATCACGCCATTCTGAGTAGCCTCGACCTGCACGCCGCCGTCGGAGAGGATGCCGCCCACACCCACGGTGAAGTTCAGATTAGCTGAGCCCAGACCGTGGTTCGACGGCTCAAGAGAGGTGGCTGCCATGCGCTTGCCGTCGGCTGCGGGAGCCGAAGTGGCGGTGGAATAGTTGGCGATGGCTTTCAGGGTATAAGGATAGTTGACCGATTCACCCTTGTGGGTGCTCCAGTTCTTGCCGTCGGGCGAGGGGAGGTCGAACTGCGTCTCTATCCTGTAGAAATTATCGGCATTCTTATTGACATTGCCCAGGAAGATGGCCTTGGCGCCCTTGGGGGAGTTGCCCTCTACCAGGTATACGTCGAAGTTATCCACGTACATGTCATTCTTGTCAACGGAGAAGGAGGCGGTGGCGGTCACCGGCAGCATATTGGTCTCCGTGGAGCCGGTCACCAGCGTAAGGGCCTCGTGCTTGAGCGCGAGAGTGACATCGAAGTCGGGGATTTCCACCCTGGTGTCAGCTACACGGAAGCCGAATTTCTTGCCGTAATCATCCCGGGTGCTATTGTAAACGCCCCAATCATCGAACTCTGCATGCAGAGTGGCAGTGGTCTTAAGGCCGCCGTGAGGATATGCCCATAGGTCTGAACCGATGTGCTGAACGGTTACGTCATCGAATGTGACATCAGCCTCAATGTCTTTGTAGTATCGGCTTGTGGGATTCTGGGCGCTGTTTACAGGCCACATGCGGTATACATAAGGATTACCGACATATGTTGACGAAGTTGCACGTATTTCACTTGCATCGAACACGTATTCAGTGTTGTAGCCCATGTACATCTTACGGTTCCTGGCATCGTAACGACCTGCCATACGGTACCATGTGTTGTAGAAACCGGGTGCCGATGAAGTAGCGGTGCTTTTTGTAGCCAGGCCCGTGCCACCCCAATTGGTGACGTTAAAGTTCTCGCCGTCGGAGTCGAAGATAAACTGTGCGGGATACTCACGTGAAGTTGCCGTGCCGTTGCCTGTGTATTTCGTGTCCCTGACAGTGGCAGTAGGCTGATAGAACATCAGTGAATACAGATTGTGATATTCAGTCTTGGCAGAAGTGGACAGCGCTGTAGCGCTGGAGGATGTGAAGTAGCGCACCTTCATAGGGTAATCGCTGAAATCCACCTGAATGGCATTCTTTGTGGCATCGTATGTTACCACGCCTTCAATTTGTGCGTACTGCACGTCGCCGTTGTTTGTGGCGGTGGTAGGTGTCACGCATACTTTTGGGTAAGTGGAACTGTGAGTCGGCATTATCTGTCCATATATGCCATAGCTGCTGCTAAGTCCTGCATTATTGCCGAGGGTCAAGTATGTTTGACCATTCTCGTTGAAGACTTTGAAGTGGAGGTCTACCATGCCGTTGAACATATTAGTGACCTTCACCCAGCTGGAGCCATATTCTGATGCTTGAAGCAATACCCCCACTCCGTTGCCGTAAGCGTGGCTCGTAGCATTGTTATAACCGGTATAGACCAGTTCCATGCCGGCCTTGCTGCCAATGCTTATTAGCTGTTGGGCAGTGAGAGTAACGGCGCGGGAGGAGGACACGCAAAGCGTCAGCAGCAGAGCAGCCACCAGCAACGCCTTGAAGTTGCGTTGAAGTTGTTTCATCTGGTTGTTGTTGTGTAGTTTATTCGTTCCTTTTCCTGCGGCAGCCGCCACAGCGCCCGTGCAGGGCCGGGACAGGGGTTATACAGTTAAACTGTGTTAATTCCGAGGATAAATCATGGAATTATTTGCAAAGGACGGGAATAAGCATTAACTTTGCAGAAAAATCGGGACGTATCCACAGTACTACCGGTAGAAAGAAAAGGAACAAAAAAACCACACAATAAATAGATGAAACAAACATTGCGTAACCTCCCGGCGGCTGTAGCGGCCGCCCTGCTGCTGCTGTGCGCCCCGTCAGCAGGCGCCCTGTCGCGGTCCTATTCCGTCGACGACCTGACCTCGGGGCAGTGGCTCCCCTCCGAGAGCATGTACCAGTACGTGGCCTATACCAGCCGTAGCACGCCAATCTTCAGGTCTGACATCTTGCTCGAGGTCAACACCGCAGGCCTGAGCCTGGAGAAGACGTCGGCAAACACCATAATGGTGAAGGGCGCTTTCGGTGGCCTTATGGACCTCCCGTTCACCTATAACGGCAGCACTTTCGTCCTCAATACAAACGCCACCGCAGGCGGTGACCCTGTGTACTTGGTGAACAACCCGGCAAACCACCCTGATATCCGCAAGATAATCCTCTCGCCCACACGAGTGGTGAGCGGCAACTATAACTACACCTACGGGCAGGTGATAAATTACGTGCACCAGTACACCAGCGGCGGCTGGACATCCCTTGCCATTGATGAAGTAGAGGACACGCAGGACGAGAACGGACTCTACGACCTGTGCCTCTCGTTCAACGACAGGCCCGTGGAGCTGCAGATCACCTACACCAACGGCAACACCGTCAAGATTTACGTCGACACCTGGCAGCTCGACTTCTTCAAGCCCACCGTCTCGATTTCCGACGTGGAGGAGAAGAACTCCGCATCGACGGCGCGCAGCTACCGCGGCGAGTTCGACTTCCTTCCGGACAGCAAGTTCCAGCTGGCCGGTCTGGGCGGCAGGTACGCGGGTGTGGCTCCGGAGTGGGGCTATGCCTACGGAACGTCCATCTTCGCCTCCAACGTGAATTACTTTAC
>DBFWRP010000387.1:0-3822 GCA_048222005.1 Muribaculaceae bacterium
GCATGGAGGTAATCGCCCGCATGATTGAAGCCTCAAAGCAACGTCTGTCAATGCCAGATCTCCGGATATCGATATTCTGGGCCGTACTGACTATAGCTACGGCAGCTACGGTTCTAATCGTCAGCCTTATTGATTACAATCCGTTGATTAATCTGGTCTGGCTCGCCATTCCTGTAATCGGTCTTCCGGCTAATCGGTTGATGACCCGTAAGGCAGGAGGGGACAAAGGTTTCAAGACCGCGATTGATGTTATAAGCGACGGCATCTGGCGCACTGTAGGTGTGGTGGCCATAATCCTGTCGCTGATTTGTCTGGCATTCAACATTGCCGGATATCCCCAGGCGTGGCTTGCCATGTTCTATTTTGCATTCATCGTGGTAGGTTTCGGGGCGGCTATGCAGGGTATAGTGATTAAAGAGGGCTCATATATCTTCGGTGGATTGTTCTCGATACTGGCCGGATTTGTAGTGGTGGCTTTGTCGCTTTGCAACATTTCGCTGCTCATGGTATGGGTGATTCCACTTTATATTCTCTGCTTTTTGTTGATGTTCATTGTCCCCGCTTTTATTATCCGGAAAAAATTTAATGCTGCACGCCGATGAAAGAACTTGATCCGTTACTACACTCGCAGTTACGACTGGCCGTAATGTCGATTCTGATGAACGTTGAGGAGGCGGATTTTGTCTATCTCCGTGAGAAAACGGAATCGACGGCCGGAAACCTCAGTGTGCAGCTCGACAAGCTCACGGCAGCAGGTTATATCTCTGTCGAGAAGGGCTTTGTCGGGAAAAAGCCGCGCACTGTGTGCCGTGTGACCGACCTCGGGCGCCGAGCCTTCGCCGCTTACGTTGCAGCCCTCCGCACCTACATCGGCTAATGGAGCTTCGGTAGTTGTGGGTGGAGGTAATTATGGGCAGGGGATAAAAAAAGAACCGGGGCTGCGGGGCAGCTCCGGTTTGGTTGTGTAGCGAATCCGGGAATCGAACCCGGGTCTCCACCGTGAGAGGGTGGCGTGCTAGGCCACTACACTAAATCGCCATTTTATGTCTGGCAGGGGTCTCTTTCCCTTTCGACGATGCAAAGGTAGGTATTAGTTTTGACATGTGCAAGTGTTGTGGGCGTTTTTTTTTGCACAGGTTTTTTGCTTGTCAATCTTGAAGTCCCGCTGTGTTGCACTGAATCCACTTACAAATGCTTGGACAATACCATTTTGCGTTTCTGCTATTGGAGGGCTTGCTACGGGTAGGTGAATTTATTTAGTTGTAGGGTGCGCTATAGGGGTGTCTTGGATTTATTTGGAAGGGGAGGAATGGAGGTGGTGGTAGGCGAAGCCGACGGGTATGGCTCCTCCGATGATGTTGCCGAGGGTGACGGGAATGAGGTTGCCGAAGAGTTGTGCCACTGTGACGTCGGCTCCTTCAAGCATTCCTGCCGGGATGAAGAACATGTTGGCGATGCTGTGTTCATAGCCCAGGGCGACGAATGTGCCGACCGGAATCCAGCAGGCCAGGAATTTGGCGGGAAGGGTGTCGACCATCAGGCCGATCCACACGGCCATGCATACGCACCAGTTGGCGGCTATACCTTTGAGAATCATTGTGAGCAGCGGCAGCTGCACTTTTGCCTGAGCTATGCCTATGACGGCCGAGCGGTAGGGTTCTGCGGCGGTCAGTCCGGACTGGTAGACAAACAGGTAGGTGAATGCGAGTGCGCCAACGAAGTTGAAAATCCATACGAGTGTCCAGTTCCGCACCACGGCTCCGAATCCGAAACGGCGCGAAGCACAGCCGGGGATAAGTACGGCGTTGTTGCCCGTGAACAGTTCGGCTCCGAGCAGGACGATGAGAAACAGTCCGACGGGGAATGCCAGGGCGCTGAAAAGTTTCTGCATGGCTGGATTACAGGCCGATATAGCGGGGAAGCCGTAGCCTGCCGTGACGGAAAGGATGCCGCCGAGCGCTATGAACGCGCCGGCCATGACTGACAATATAGCCAGACGGCCAAAACCCATTGTGGTTTTGGCTCGTCCTATTTCTACAATTTTGGTGATCAGTTGGTTATGCGGTGTAATCATTGATCTGCATGTGCCTTGGCCGAGGCGCGTGGCTCCGGTGGGAGTCAGTTAAGCTGAGGCTCAAGGGTTGGGTGTGTAGTTTTTTTTTGAACGTAGGTGTTGACGGGGATGGTTTCGTTGAGGGCGCCGAGTGCGTTGAGAGCAAGTGCCTCGAGTTCGTCCTCGCCGGGGAATACTTCCACCGGTGCGATAAAATCAATCTGCGGGAGCAGGCGTGAGATGATATAGTCGGAATATGCAATCCCGCCGGTGATCAGCACTGCGTCCACTTTGCCCCGGAACACGGGGGTGAGGGCGGCGATGTGCTTGGCTATCTGATATATCATGGCATCGATGACCAGGCGTGCGTAGTCGTCGCCGTTTTCAATGCGGGCCACAATGTCGGGTATATGAGTGGAGCCGAGGTGGATGGCCAGGCCGGCTTTGCCGCTGATGCGTTTTTTCAGCTCCTCCTTGGTGTAGCGTCCCGAGAAACAGAGGTCGATGAGAGCGCCCGAGGGGAGCGTGCCTGCACGTTCGGGCGAGAAGGGTCCTTCTCCGTCGAATGCATTGTTCACATCAACTGCGCGGCCATGCTTGTGAGCGCCGATCGAGATGCCGCCACCGAGGTGCACGATGATGAGGTTGAGGTCCTCGTAGCTCACGGGGTGTTCCGGATTCCTGGCTGACAGTTCGGCTGCATAGCGGCGACCGATGGCGCGCTGGTTGAGGGCGTGCCAGGTGGTGATGCGCGGCATGAGGGGAGAACCCGTGATTCGGGCCACCTCGTCGAGTTCGTCGACAATGCCGGGGTCGGCTATATATGATTTGCAGCCCACTTCGTCGGCTATGTCGCGGGCGATGAGGCAGCCGAGATTGCATGCATGGCTGCGGCGCACTTTCCTGATGTCGGCCACCATGGCGTCGTTCACTTCATACACGCCTCCGGGTATGGGACGCAGCAGTCCGCCGCGGCCTACCACGGCGTCAAATTCGACCGGAATATTGTTCTCAGCCAGAGTGGAGAGTATGAGGTTTTTGCGGAAGTCAAACTGGTCGATGACTTTGGGGTAGGGTTCAAGATCGTCGACACTGTGGCGGATGGTTGTTGCAAACACTTTTTCGTCGTCGTGGAACACGGCAATTTTCGTGGATGTTGATCCAGGGTTGACTGCAAGTATTTTTTTCATGAGCGATAGTCGGTGATTTGAAGATGAGGTGAGATGGAGAAAGTTTGTCTGAGTCGCTTGAGGGTGCTTCGGCCGAGGGGCGGCTCAGCCTCTGGCCTTGGCCAGTGCGTCGAGAGTGGCCATCACAATGCTGTAGAACTTGGATGTGCCGCTGTCGCTGCGGGAGGGGAGGATTACGGGTGCGGCAGCGCCCTGCAGCATGCCGGCCACGATGGCGCCGGCAAAGAGCGTGATCGCCTTGTAGAAGGTGTTGCCCGATTCGATGTTGGGGAATATCACCAGGTCGGCATTGCCGCAAACGCCGCTCTTTATCCCTTTCACCTGCGCGCTGTGGGCGTCACAGGCCGTCTTCACGTCCATTGGGCCGCCCATTTCAACCTTGCCGAAACGTCCTTGTGCAGCCTCGTCGATAAGTTGGGCATAGTCGGTGGAGTTAGGGAATTTGGGATTGACTTTTTCGGTGAAGTGTATCAGGGCCACTCGCGGGGTGTCGATGCCCATGCGGCGGCAGGTGGCCAGGTCGTAGTCCAGGATGGCACGGCGCTGCTCAATGGTGGGATAGGGTATGACGGCCACATC
>DBFWRP010000388.1:0-2577 GCA_048222005.1 Muribaculaceae bacterium
ACGTTACTTATCTGAGGTAATGGACAAGATGATAGGATTATTACTTATTTCTTGCCTATCCATTCTACGACTCCAAGATTGTATAATTGTTCGTATGTAGTTGATTTTAAGCAATATTTTGAATTACAATAAGTTTTTGGGGGTGGGCTATGAGCATTTGAAAATCTCCTTGTGGCCTAATTATCCGCTTACTATTCCTTTTTCAAGACAGATTTTTCAAAGTCTTGGATATGGAATGGACAGCATGTATCTTTATCAAAAGGTTATTTTGATACTTTGGGTGGTATTTAGACAAGAAAAACCACCTCAAAACCGAGGTGGCTTCTATCAGAAGTTTCTTGTTTTCAATTCATCAACCAACTGATTTCCAGTTAATACTCCTCTTCGTTGAAGAAGAAGTCCTCGTTGGAGGGGTAGTCGGGCCAGATGTCCTCGATGGATTCGTAGGTGTCGCCTTCGTCCTCGATTTCCTGAAGGTTTTCGATTACTTCGAGCGGGGCGCCGCTGCGCTGTGCGTAATCTATGAGTTCCTCGCGTGTTGCGGGCCAGGGTGCGTCCTCAAGTTTTGATGCAAGTTCAAGTGTCCAATACATAGTGTGTAGTGTTTTATCGGATGCGTTTAATGTTTTGATTCATACTTGATTCAGAAACAGACATGGCAACTTTCCGATGCCGTTGTTTCTGGTTCGGTATGAACATAACGATGCAGTGCGTTTATTATTGTGGCAGGCAGCGTTATTTCTGCCAGGGAACGTCGGCAACCCCTGCCACATGGTTCAGATGGCGTCCGAGTGTGAAAAGATAATCGCTCAGACGGTTGAGGAAACGTATCACCGCGTCGTCCACCCGTGCCTCGCAGCCCAGTGCTATGACCCTGCGCTCGGCGCGGCGGCATACGGCGCGGCACACATTGGCGGCGGCTGCACCGGGGCAGCCCCCGGGCAGGATGAAGGAATTGAGCGGCGGAAGCTGCTCGGTAAGCCTGTCAATCTGCTGTTCCAGATGCGAAATGCATGTGTGGTCGAGCCCTGTGGGCTGCAGCATAGGATCGTCAGTATTGTCGGTGGCCAGATATGCGCCGGTGTTGAACAGCTTGTTCTGCACCATCAGCAGCGTCTGGCGGGTTTCGTCATCGAGTTCGGTAGTGGTAAGCAGCTGACCAAGAAACGAGTTGAGTTCATCTACGGTGCCGTAGGCATCGAGGCGTGTCGAGGCTTTCGACACCCGTTTGCCCCCTACGAGCGAGGTGGTTCCGGCATCGCCGGTGCGTGTGTATATTTTCATAATTCCGAAAGTTTGGTTATCAGGCTATCGATTGTGGGGCACAATGTAAGGCGCTCTATCACTTCGGGGCTTACCAGATGGCGCGAGGACATAAGTCCCAGCTGGTCGACCAGCGGATTGTACAGCCCGTCGCGATTGAGCAGAAACATGGGGCGCGGCTCATCGTTGAACGACATCGACGCCAACGCCGACATCACCTCGTCGAGCGTGCCGTATCCGCCGTCAAGTGCCACAAATGCCTCGGAGCGTTCCTCCATAGTCTGCTTGCGCTCATGCAGCGTGGGCACAAGAATGCTGACCGTGTTGGCCTCGTGCTGACCGGAGATGCGTGCCTGCGGCACCACACCGATCACTTTGCCGCCGGCATCGGCAGTGGCCTGCGCCACAGCGTCCATCAGTCCGCGCTTCAGTCCGCCATACACAAGCGTATGGCCGCTCTCTCCTATCCACCGTCCGAGCCTCCGGGCATCATCGAAACATTCCGGCGCTATACCGTTGCGCGCCGAACAATAAACAGCTATGTTCATATCATTTGTTCATTTACAGTTGACATTCCGCTTCCCCGGCGGCCATGTGCGCCGTAAGGCCGACATCACACCGCCTAAGGGGCAAAAATAGCGATTTTTTATGTAACTTTGCAGCTGACAGCAACAAATTTGCAGCTCTGACAGAATGAAACGTTCCGATTTTGAAATAATGGCTCCAGTGGGGAGCTACGAAAGTCTGCATGCGGCAATAAACGCCGGTGCCGACGCCATATATTTCGGGGTGGAAGGCCTCAACATGCGTGCCCGCTCGAGTGTGAACTTCACCCTCGACGACCTGCGCGAGATTGCCTCCATCTGCGACAAGGCCGGTGTGAAATCCTACCTCACAGTCAACACCATAATCTACGACGAGGACATCGCCAAATGCCACGCCATCATCGATGCCGTGGCACAAAGCGGCATCTCGGCCATCATAGCCAGCGACATAGCTGCCATAGCCTATGCCCGCAGCATCGGCGTGGAGGTGCACATCTCCACACAGCAAAGCATCTCGAACATCGAGGCAGTGAAATTCTATGCCCAGTGGGCCGATGTGGTTGTGCTTGCGCGCGAACTCAACCTCACTCAGGTCAAGGCCATTACCGACGCCATCAGGCGCGACAACATATGCGGCCCCCACGGCAAGCCCGTGCGCATCGAGATGTTCTGCCACGGCGCCCTGTGCATGGCCGTGTCGGGCAAATGCTATCTCAGCCTGCACCAGATGAATTCCTCGGCCAACCGGGGTGCCTGCACGCAGATATGC
>DBFWRP010000389.1:0-7111 GCA_048222005.1 Muribaculaceae bacterium
CTATTACCCCCTTGGCGGAAAGTGTGGATGCCACTTCGCGGCATATTTCGGCCGTGAGGCGTTCCTGCACCTGCAGTTTGCGGGCTATGGCGTTGACCATGCGTGGGAGTTTGCTCAGCCCGATCATGTTTCCGTTGGGGATGTAGCCGATGCTGACCGTGCCGAAGAACGGCAGGATGTGGTGTTCGCAGAATGAATAGAACTCGATGTCTTTTACAACCACCATCCGTGAGCCTGCATATTCGAAGATGGCCTGCTTCAGAATCTCGTCAGGGCGTGTGCGGTAGCCCTGTGTGGCGAACCACATGGCTTTTGCAGCGCGCATGGGGGTCTTGATCAGGCCTTCGCGTTCGGGGTTCTCCCCAAGCAGTCTGATTATCTCGCGATAATGTCCGGCAATGGCCTCGATGCGTTGCAGGTCGGATGCCGTAGGGTTTTCAGGTTCGAAGTCGAAGTTGTCGCAGCTCATTTTGCTGATGATGGATGTGTTTTGTTGTTGTCGCGTATCGGTGGGAGGCGCGTGTAGAGTAGTGTGGTCAGTGGGCGTTTATCCTGTCGCGGACAACGCGCACTTCGCGTGCATAGCGCGGAAATGTCTTGCGTATTTCGGCAGCCGCTTTTTCGGCATCGTATTGTGAACGGAAATCGCCCACACGCAGTCGCCAGTAGGGCGATGCGTACGACACGTAGGTGGCATGCTGCGGGAATGACGACGATACGGCACGCTCGCGGTTGCGGGCCTCGGATTTTGCGCTGCGCACGTTGTTGTCGGCATACACCTGGACACGGTATCCAACGGTCTTGCCGCCCTTTGCACGCACAATTTTATCCTCCTGCTGTTCGGCAGTGGCTTCTTCATTGCCGTTTTCCGGATGCTCGGTCTCGGTTTGTTCCGCAGGTTTGGCACGCTGCAGCAGCGCTTCAGGTGCGTTGACGCTTATGGCTGACTGCGGGTCGTTGAGTCGCTGCACGATGTTGTCCTGCGATGAGGCTGTGAACGCGGCGAGCATTGCTGCGAATGCCAGGAGTGTGAGCCGTATGTGTCGTGTCATGGCTGTATGCATGTTGAAAAAAGATGTAAGAGCCTGCTTAAATCCTGAGGCGTTAAGCAGGCTCTTTGGTTTGTATGGTCAGTCTCCGTGGCGGTTATGCCCGGAGGTGTGAGGGCTGCTTCTTGTTAGAAAGCGTTTACAATGCCCATGAACGATGCTGCATCGAGAGCCGCACCGCCGATGAGGCCGCCGTCTACGTCGGGTTTAGCGAACAGTTCGGCTGCATTCGATGGCTTGCAGCTTCCGCCGTAGAGAATTGATGTGTTGTCGGCTACTTCCTTGCCGTATTTGTCGGCGATGACGCCACGGATGTGTGCGTGCATGTCCTCAGCCTGGTCTGCTGTGGCGGTTTTGCCTGTGCCGATGGCCCAAACGGGTTCGTAAGCGAGGATGATTTTGCCGAATTCTTCTGCGGTGAGGTCGAAGAGGGCTTCCTGAATCTGTGCTGTGACAACGTCGTTGTATGTGCCGTTCTCACGCTGCTCGAGCACTTCGCCGATGCAGAAGATGGGGGTGAGGCCTTCAGCAAGAGCCAGCTTCACTTTTGTCTTGAGGATTTCGGATGTCTCACCGTAATACTGGCGACGTTCCGAGTGGCCGAGGATTACGTAGTTTGCGCCGGTAGAAGCCACCATGGGGGCGGACACTTCGCCGGTGTAGGCGCCTTTGAGCTGGTCGGCGCAGTTTTCGGCACCGAGGCCGAGCTTGGTCTGGTCGATAACGTTGGCAACCGATGCGAGGTGGGTGAAGGGAACGCAGATTACAACGTCACATTTGGGGGTGGCGTTCTTGAGTGCTTCGTTCACATCCTTTGCCAGGCCTACGCCTTCGGCAAGGGTGGTGTTCATTTTCCAGTTGCCTGCTACGATATTCTTTCTCATTGTTGGTAATGTTAGTTAGATGTTTCGTGGTGCAAATTTACGCTTTTTTTGCGTGTTTACGTCGATATGCGCCTTTAATTTTTAGACGTATGGCCAGAATGAGCCCCTGGAACAGATAGATGATGAGCAATGCGAATCCGAATATGCTGTTCACAACGGTGAACCACCTGTGGCCGTAGCCTTTCAGTTCATCGATGAAAGCCTGGTCGGAGGGGGGATTCTCGATGATTTCAGGCATCATGGAACTAACGGTGGTCTTTGACGCCACCACGCCGTCGCGCAGCATCACCAGGGATATGTTGCCGCGTGCAAGTTCTTTGAGCTGAGTGTCGTCGGCGCTGTAGCAGGGGTATTCGGCCATTGCAAGGTCGGTCCATAGGGCTATGCCGCGGGCATCGGTGCCGAGCAGGGCTATGAACGGGATGCCGAGGCTGTCGGCCTTCTCCTTGATTTCGTTTATGGTGTAGGAGTTTGATATGTCGGCACGGCGTGGTTCGGGGATGACAAGCAGGTATTGTTCCCCTTCCGGTTCGAGCACTTCGGCGGTCACGTCGTCGTCACCGTCGAAAATGGCCAGGTGGTCGCCGGTGTGGCGGCCGGATTTGTCGGACGGCTGTTCGATGCGGTCCACAAATTCCCATGTTGAGTCGGGCAGGTTGTCGATGGTGAACTCTTCGGTGTGTCCGTCTTTTTCGTATATGAACAGGAAGTCGTCCGATTCGTCCGTACCGTCTCCCGGCAATTGTGTGCCCACCGGGAATGCCCGGAAGTCGGCCATGGGCTGTGCATTGTAGCCATACAGCCCGACAATGAGGATATATAGGGTTACGAGAGCGCCTACAATCCACTGGATGGCCGGATTGAAGAGTGATTCCTTGAGCCGCACGTTCCATTTTATGAGATAGAGAAGTCCGGCGGTTATCACCACATTCTTCAGGAATGTGGCTCCGTTGGATATTTTCAGGAAGTCGCCGAAACATCCGCAGTCGCTCACCGGATCGGCAATCCACAGATACAGCGTCAGCGGGAGCATCACTACCATTGTCAGGGTCAGCCCCCAGACGGTGACACGCTTGTAGCATCCCATCACCAACAATGCACCGAGTACGAATTCGTAGCCTGATATCAGCATGGCCGCCATGAACACCACCGAACGAGGCTGTGTGATATGCCATACCCCGAGATATTCTTCCAGTTTAAAGAGGAAGCCCCAGAGGTCGATGCTTTTGGTGAGGCCCGACATGACGAACACTCCCCCCAAAAGTAGACGGAGCATCCATATGATTATGCGGTTCGTGTTGCTCACACGCCAGGGTTGCACGGTTGCCGGATTGTCGGCGGCGCGGGGGGCGGGACGGTCAGTCTGTAAGTTTGATGATTCCGAAGATGGCATAGTTGATCATGTCTTGGTAGTTGGCATCCACACCTTCCGACACCTGCGCTGCGCCGTCGTGGTCCTCGATCTCTTTGGTGCGCATTATTTTCATTAGAATCAGGTCGGTATAAGAGCTTACCCGCATCTTGCGCCATGCTTCGTCGTAGTCGTGGTTCTTGCGGAGCATGAGCTGACGGGTGGCAGCCATGTGCCGGTCGTAAAGCTCCAGGGCCTCGCTTACGGTTATGTCCTTGCCCGACGAATAGCCCTTTTCAAGCTGAATCAGCGCCATGATGCCGTAGTTTACAATGGCAATGAAGCCGTCGAGAATGCCCTCGTCATTCACCATGGCGTTCCCCTTGGTCTCGAGCGAGCGGATACGGTCGGCCTTGATGAGAATCTGGTCGGTGAGCGAAGTGGGGCGCATCAGGCGCCATGCTGCACCGTAATCGTTGAGTTTCGCTTCATAAAGGCCGCGGCACATGGCGATGGCGCGGTCAAATTCTTCTATGGTTTTCTGTTGGTCCATGATTGGAGATTTTATTCATAGAATGTTGCAAAACAGTGAAATATATGTCAGCTATGTAGTGACGCACGGTCTGTGCGTCCGACCATTGACTGATGTCCAATATGTAGTTTACGGACGCACCGACCGTGCGTCCCTACATTTTGGGTTATGCAACGCTCCCTCTCAGTATAAGGCTGGAAATCATCCCGTTTTTTGCAGACAATCCCAGCATGTTCCGATTTATACACAAATTTAGCAAACTTGCCTTAAACCATCGCTACATTGTTGTCAAAATTTTCGCGGCAATGCTTTCAGATACATTTCTGATTAAAAAATCCCCGCAACCACAAGCCGAGGCAGCCTATATGTGGAAGCAGGGATTTTGTAAAAAAAAGCGATGCGCCGCATTGCAGCGCATCGCTTTCAGGGTGAAATGTGGGTCTCGAACCCACGACCTTCGGAACCACAATCCGACGCTCTAACCAACTGAGCTAATCTCACCATTTTTGTCTTGACCTTTCGGCTTTGACGCTGCAAAGTTACAACTAATTTTTAATTCCGCAATACTTATGGCGAAGATTTTTTTGCAGGCCTGCTTGTCGGCCTGCTGCAAACGTATGGTTAAACCGGTAATTATTCGTACATTTGAGACATGAAATATATGTGAGGCATGAAAGAAGTAAATCCCAAAGAAACTACGAGGGCATATGCATTTGAGATGTGGATGAACGCCCCGATGCCTATGGTGACATTTTTCAAGACGCTTGATGTGTCAAATCTGAAAAAATATGCCAAACGAAACGGCATGAAGTTCAACATGCTCATGTGTTGGTGCATCGGCAAAGCGGCATCACAGGTAAAAGAGTTCTATATGCTTCCTGTCGGCGGCAAGTTGATTGAATATGACTCTATTGCGGTAAACACCATAGTCCTCAATAAAACCGGAGAGGTAAGCTCCTGCGACATTCCGTTTTCAGAGAACCTGACACGGTTTAACGACGATTATTTACGCCTGACGCAACAGGTGGCCGCCACATGCTGCAATCATGATCTGACCGACAGCATGGTTATCGGCACATCTGCTCTTGTGCAGTATGATATTGACGGTGCTGTGGGGATGTACAGCGGGGTGTTCAATAACCCTTTCATGATATGGGCCAGATATAAGAAGGAACTCCTTGACGGCAGTCCGATATGGCGCACAACTCTGAAAGTGTCATTCCAGTTTCACCACACCCAGATGGACGGCGCCCATGCCGCAACATTCCTCGCCCTGCTGCAAAAGGAAATCGACCACCTCGATCCGTAATGCCGATCTTCCTCACGGCCGTTCCCCGAACGTTGCAATTGATTATCGGTACATTTTAGAGATTAAGATGATTGTTATAAATAGAAATTAAAATGTCCCTGCGATTATACATATTGTTCAAGTTCCCCGATGAAAATTATAATCCGGAAAAAATGGCAGAAAAGATTAATGCCAAGTTTCCGGGCATAGCCACTGTTAATAATGGGGACATACATCTGGATGGAACATGGTTCGGATATATAACTGAAGCATCTGAGCATTGTCTGTATTCTGTGTCACCGCTATATTGCTTTTACTTTTGGTGTTACTGGAATGCAGTGTTGGATAATTTGAAATTCCGTGAATACTTGATGACGCTATGCGAAGCAATGGGTGTGAAAGAATGGTGGTATATTGAGGAAACTTCGATGGATTTGTATCAAGGAATGCCTGCTGAGGAATTTGAGGCAGCATTGGCTTCCGCAATCGGCATTGAAGATTTCGACACGCCCACTTATTTCCCTGCAAGCAGCCACCATTTGTTTCACGATTCTACTCAAAAGGTGAAACATTTGATGGGTACCATTTAAAGAAAGATTGCGTACGCGGAGGGGGCCGCAATAATAATCCCTACGTTTGAGCAGTTGTAAAATGCTAGATGTGAAGGGATGTCAGGCGGTTAACGGACGTCAGAACGTGGCGGAGAAAGAGAAGCCGAATGAAGTGCCGGAGGCAGGGGAGGGCGATGGTATGAGCAGTGGCTGCGATGTGATGCAGCCCGGGCCGATGCTGCGGCAAGTGCCTGGACGGAGGGCGCCGACCACTTCATTAACAGGGTCGAGAAGGAACGCCACGATGTGGCCGATCACAGGTGAACCGAGAATTTCATAATTGCTGTTTACAATCAGGCGTTTCAACCGGTAGAAACCTTCGCCCATGAGGCTTCCGATTATGGGCGTCACGAAGAGATCCTGGTAGGAGGGGCGTTCCATACAGGCCTCGATACCGAATTCCCATCCGATAGTTGAGATTGCGGCCGAATAGAGCATTGACTGCCAGAAATTGAAGCCACACGTGCGGGCGCACATGAAATAGGCGGCTCCGGCATACGGATGCAGCACGTAATTGAAAATCGGATTGTCATGATCCCATTCCGGACTTAATTTGAAAATGTTCCGGTACCACCGTTCGTAAAAAGGCACGCTTGTTATGTCGGCACGGTTCCAGGCGGTGGCATCTTCCGGAAGCAGTTCAAGCACAAAGAGTGTGCTTATGAACGCGCCCGACAATACGGCGGTGTTGATCCACATGCCGTGCCACCAGGGGTCGGAGTAGGTCCATGAGGCAGGTTTGCCGTAGATGGTGTGTGGATAGCCTGAAATCACTGCTATTGTGTCGCGTGTCGCCATCGGTGCGTCTGCGTCAAATTTTGGGGCTTCGGGCGGGTTCACCGAAGTGTCGGTTTCGATTGGTGTCTCAGCCATGGCGCTGATTCCGTCGGATGCGGCGGTATCCACTGGAGTGCTGACCACAACGAGCTCATCGATGGTCGTGCTGACAGTTTGGGCCGGGGGAACGGCCTGTGCTGCGGCTGCTGTGACGGTCAATATTGCTGATGAGCATAGCGCCCGGAGGCTGATAGCGTAATTCTTCATATCCCTTGTTTTTATTGTTGCCCCTGGCGGTGTTGAAACCTTCGTGCGATGAATTCAAGCCGAGGGCAAATGCTGAAACTTCTGTCCGGTCGAGCCGGTAATCTATGGTCCGGAAGGTTGTCCGGTTTTTATGAGTATAACAAATTCGGGCGTGAAAAAGACTTGCCGTATTGTCTTAAAATTGTAACTTTGCAGCTGAGGCAATCGTCAATAACAATAAAAAATGTTAAGAAATTCGTTCAGCTCTTTTTTTAGCCGTCACCTTGCCCTGAGGCCGGAAAATGGCGGCCGCCGTTCGCCTGCAATCATGGTGGCGATGGGGGGCGTGGCGCTTTCGCTGGCTGTTATGATG
>DBFWRP010000039.1:0-2441 GCA_048222005.1 Muribaculaceae bacterium
ATAAATACCGGAAAAGGAGAAATAACTATACTGACGCTCATCGCTGTATGGTCGATATCACTGGTGGTCGACTTGCCGGGGCTCGCCATTTCGCCGATTATGTCGCAGCTCGACGTTATCTTTCCGCATACCACCCATCTCGAGATCCAGCTGCTGGCCATGTTGCCCAATTTCTGCATTATCCCGTTTATCCTTCTATCGGGCAAACTATCCGTGTCCAAAAGCAGACTGGGGCTCATCAATCTGGGGATGGCTATCTTCATTACCGGTGGAGTGGCGTGTTTCTTCGCCAAGAGCATTCCGGCGCTCATCATCATAAGCTGCGTCATCGGCGTCGGGTGTGGCCTCGTCATCCCACTGGCCGCAGGTGTAATTGCCGATCTATTCGCTGGTGTGGAGCGCGTAAAACAGATGGGCATAAAGTCGGGTATCGCCAATTTCACGCTTATCTTCACCACTCTCGTGGTCGGTTGGATCGGGACAGGCGACTGGCACCTGCCGTTCATCGTCTATCTGGTGCCTGTGATTCCGCTCTGTCTGTCGCCGTTCCTTACCCGGGAATACATAAGTAAGACGGCTTCGGCCGGCGAACTCAGACCGGAGGCTCCGACACCTGTCGACAACCATCCACATGCCGTCGTCAGGCCGTTGCCCACAGAGACCACAACGACTGACAAACAGGCTGATCGTCCCACACCTCTTGAGGTGGCTCGAACCTCGCGCAAGTCGGCCATGGCGTGCGTATGGGGAATAATGGGATTCTATTTCGTCATCACACTTTGCACCATCATCATTACCTACTATCTCCCATTCATAATGCAGGACTACAAAATGCCAGACTCAGACACCTCATTGGTGACGTCCGTGTTTTTCCTGTTCATTACTGCTGCGGGTTTTATGCTCTCCTATATGGTGAAGTTGCTAAGGAACCTAACGACATTGGTGAGCATGCTTCTGATGATCGTCGGGTTGTTGCTCATGGCTCTGTTTCATTCTTTATGTATCTATTTAGTAGCGGTTGCAGCTGTCGGGTTCGGCTATGGACTCCTCCAGCCGATATTCTACACTAAAGCATCACTTCTCTCACCTACTTCGAAAGAAGCGACCAAAACCATATCCTACATCATGACCGCCAACTATCTTGGCACCGCTGTTACCCCGCTCTTCTTCACGGGCATCCAGAATGCTTTCCACATCCAGGGACACTCCTTCTCTTTCTGGCTTGCACTGGCGTTGATGGCAGTGATTCTGGCTTTCACCATATTGAAGCGCAGATCCTTTGTCTTTTTCACTTCTTTGAAGGAAGCGTAGGCACGTTTATAGCGTGTTCTTACATCGCCTGAGATACTGTTTCTTTGAGTGTGTCTGAGCGAAGGCTCACTCAAAGAAACAGTATCCAACGCATTGAAAGAGGCTGTGTCAAAAATGGCAACTAATTAGCGCCGTCGGGTGTTTTCATAGAAAACATGACTACTATGAAACGCTCGATACTGATTCTCGGCGCCATACTGCTGGGCAGCATGGCGATGTCGGCGCAGAATTCGCTGCCGGCACCAGGTTCAGGTTCCGTGACAACTCCCGCCGGTGGCGGTGGCTGGGGCGGCAGCTGGGCTCCCGTGGCTCCGCCGCCCACTGGATGGGGCTCACCCTGGGGATACGGCTGGAACGGATACTATGGCTGGAACCCAAACACCACCGTAGTCGTCTCCCCCACATACCAGGACAACGGCAAAGTCAACGTCGTCGGCGTCGGATATGACGACGAGGGAGTATGGCGCACCATCCCCATGGCCGTCCAGTACAACTACAACGGCTCGCAGTACAGCGTCACGGTACTGACGGCCTGGAACCCCTGGACCGACTCCTGGGACACCGGCTTAGACATACCGGCCTTCAACACCTCCTACCGCCTCGACGGCACCAGCTACGACTTCTACGTAGTCCTCTCCACCGGAACATACTACTTCAACCTCTGAAAAGCTGTTAGCTGAGAGACCGTTTGCGACCCGCACGTCGCTGCACTCTCAGCTCTTGCTCTTTCTTTTGGGCAATGCGCTCATGCACATAGCGGAGCATCACGAACTTACTCAGAAATTGTAGCCCAGGGTGAAAGTCCAGGCCTTGTTGTGGCCGCTCACGCCGGGTTCCTTCCAGGCATTGCCGAAGCCGCCCATGTAGTGCACTCCCAGGTAGTAATGGTCCAGCAGCTCCAGGCCGGTACCCATCTTCAGGCCCATGGTCGTCTTCTCGTGACGGCAGAAATAGCCGCGATCGAAGTACTCCTCCGGGCTCGGAGCCACCTTCAGGCCAGTGTCGTTGTGGCCCACGCCAAACGACACGTACGGGCCCGCCTCCAGGCTCCACCTCAGCTTCTCGGTTACGTTGAACCGCACCGTGGCCATAATCGGGATGTAGAAACTATAGTATAATGTGTGCCCCAC
>DBFWRP010000390.1:0-5440 GCA_048222005.1 Muribaculaceae bacterium
GCTTCGCTGTGGCCGACACCGCCGGGCGCATCCCCAAAATCCTTTATGCCAACTGGCGGCAACTGGCGCAACAGCCCGACGGTGTGGAGGTAATCGAACTGCTCGACCCCGCTTCACCGTGGCGCGACCTCAAAGAGCGTATCGCACGAAACACCGCGACACGCAAATTTGCTGTCCTCACACGCATACCCACCCCTGACAGCACATATTACCCAATCCCGCACTATGCAGCCCTGTTCCGGGGCAAGTGGTACGACATAAAGCAGCTTATCGGCATCGCAAAGGAAGCCAAGCTGCGCAACACCGCCCCCATAAAATACCACATCGAGATTGCCGCCAAATATTGGGAGAGCATATTCCGCGCCGAGGGCATAACCGACCGCCGCAAGCAACAGGAGCGTATAGTCCGCGAGAAGCAGACTATCCTTGAATTTCTCACCGGCGCGGAAAACTCCGGCAAGGCGTGGTTCTCCACTTTCTACATATCCCCCGACGGCAAGGAGCAGCACGACGTTGTGATAAACAAAATCGACGACACCAAAGAGGGTGGCGACTGGGCCACCGACATTCAGGAGGCCGTAAATATGATATGCTTCACCCTGCGCGTTCACTCCAACCTCGTAGGTTCTGTGCCAGGAAAGGCGCAGACCAATAACTCCGGCAGCGACAAGCGCGAGCTTTACACCATAGCCCAAGCCTTGCAGAAACCATACCGCGACCTCCTTTTCACCGTGCATCGCCTGATTATACGCTTCAACGGCTGGCGCGGAGCGAAACCCGACTGCCCCTTCATCCAATTATCAACCCTCGACACCCACCAAGACGCTCAAACCGTTACCTCCAATGGCAAAGATAATAGCAACCAATGAGCAGCTAACCGCGCTCATACCGAATACACTAATACCCGTCAAAGGCGAAACACCGCTCTTTGACAAACTCGCCCCGTTCCTCGCTCTCGCTGAGGACTGGGTGAGAAACACGTTCACCTCCGAGCCGACCTACAACACAATCTGCGGCTACACCGACAGCAACCCTATCCGTGTTGCTACCGCCCGGCTTGTTGTCGCCGACGCTATGCGCCGCGCCATTCCCTCGCTCGATGTTGTGCTTACGCCCAACGGCTTCGCCACCGTCGGCACCCAAAACCTTGTCGCCGCATCGAAAATGCGTATCGACAGGCTCACCGGCTCTATGCTGACGCACCGTGACGACTGCATCGCCGCGCTCTTGCCCGAACTGCCGGGCACGTCAAAATGGCTCAACTCGGCTCAGGCCGCTTTCTTCGGCGCGACCCTCTTTCCCGACCTCTCCCTCATCGACGCGCTACCCCCCGCGCAAGGCTCGCGGTGGGAGCGGTGGCTATCGCTGCGCCCCCAAGTCCTCGACCTCGAAGCATCGTTGGCCGAGGAATGGTACTCGCCCGAACTTATGGCCGTCTTGCGTCGCCGCAACCTCACCCATACCCTTGCCGACACCGACCGCCGCACCGTTGCCGACATACAGGCGCACATCCTCGGCTACCTCCGCACAGGCTCATTCAACTCCCGCCGACTTGCCGACACCCTCACATACATCCGCAGCCACCCCGACCATTTCCCCGAATGGCACAACTCCGCCACAGCACAGCTTTTCTCGCCCCCAATCTTCCAAAATAAAAAGAAATCACAGGGCTACTTCTTTTGAGTATAGGCACAACAATATTTAACAAGTTATATCGTTATTATTGCAAACGAAATCAACTTGCTATGAAGCAAATTATAAATATCCTTATTATGCTCTCTATTACTTTATTGACATCCTGCAACAAAGAGGATAGAGAGCCTGAATATACACCTCTTACTATTCATCGACAATTCAATACACAGACTATGCCTGTCAAATTGTCGGAACTCAAGGACTTCACCGAATACAAGGATAAAGTCTTTATCGTCAATTCCATAGATGAATTGCCCGAAGACAAGCATTTCAGTACCGAGGATTTTGTGAGAGCTAACATCAACTTCTCTGAGTATTCTCTTGTTATTGTGTATCAGCTTATCATAGGTGATATTGTTGCATATCAGTATGGTTGGTGTTACAATAATTGGGAAGAACGCTATCAATTCAACACCATCTATGACCGGATTAAGGACTCGGAATATGTGGACGGCGAAATTGAGAATTTCACATACTTGCGGAGTGCAATTCTTGTCCGCCGTATTCCGTCCGATGCCAGATGCTCTATTTTAATGGATATATACGAGCATTAACCCTGGATAACGTATCTCCGCTAACCGCACCGTCGGGCATTATAATTTCATACGTTGCAACTATTTTCGTAATTTTGCGTCTAATAATAAACATCATTATAGTTCAACTATGGTAAGCAATAAGATAAAACGAAATATATCCGCAACTCTTTTAGTTATCGGTATCATCTGCATAATTGCGAGAATTTGGGGCGTCATAATTGAACCCAAATCAGGAATGGCGTGGTTTGAGTTGGCAGGTATAATACTACTTACATACCTGTGCTTCGATAACTATATGATTTATCGCCGCCGAATAAAGAATGGCATTAAATTCGGCAGTCATTAACTGCCAAATTAACGTCTTTTCCGCATAGTGGGCTTTACCGTACTTTCGCAGTGCGTTAAAGCTCATTTCTTATGCAGACTTTCAACATCAATTTCAACGTGCCGCAAGGCTGGCACGAACTTGGCGACAAGCAACTGCGCTATGTGTATCAGCTTATCGCCGCCGACACCTCCGCCGACGAACTCAAAACCCTATGCTTGCTCCAATGGGGCGGCGCAAAGGTCGTAGGCCGTCAGGCTTCGGGAGCGTACTTGCTCCGCAAAGGCCGCTTCTTCTTCGAGGCTACCCCCGAAACAATCGCCGGGCTGCTGCCGTATCTCGACTGGCTCGTTTCCGTGCCGACCGCGCCCGTGCGACTGTCGAAAATCAACCGCCGCGACGCGCTGCCCGCCGATTTTCAGGGTGTGCCGTTTGAAACCTACATCGTCTGCGACAACCTTTATCAAGGTTACTTGCAGACCCGCGACGAAGCCCTGCTCGACCAACTCGCAGCCGTGCTTTATGGCCGCGCTATCGCCCTGAAACCCTTTGAGCGCATATCAGTATTCTATTGGATGGCATCGCTCAAAGATTTCTTCTCGCGCCGCTTTCCCGACTTTCTCCAACGCGCCGCTGCCACGTCGGACGGCAACCTCTTGGGCGACGCGCCCAATCCCGCCGCGCAGCTTCAGGAGGCTATGGACGCGCAGATACGTGCCCTTACCAAAGGCGACCCCACCAAAGAGGCCGAAGTCCTCGCCCTCGACACTTGGCGCGCCCTCACCGAGCTTAACGCTCAGGCTAAGGAATACAAGCAACTCAAACAACAGACCGCCAAGTGATGCCGCAACCGCTCTCCGACTGGCAAGCCTCCGCTTTCTTTGAAACCCTGCTTGCCAAAAACAAACTCGCCCGGAGCGAGCGGTTTGTGTTCTGCCGCGTGTCGGGGCTGGACGGCTTCGAGGAAGCTCTCGCCGATATGCAGACCACCGCCAATTTTTGTTGCGTGTCAGATATAGCCGACGGCTACACCGAACTCAACAACTCGCCCCGGACGCGCCGCGTCAAGACCGTGTTCCTCGCAATGCGCCACCGCGCCGAGGATATGGAAGCCCGCGCCGACTGTATGGAAACGATGCGCGAGCTGTTCCGGCAGCTTATGTCGGTGCTTATCTTGGAGAAAACGAAGCTCGAACAATCGGCAATCTACCTCGACCCGCGCATCAGCTTCAACGAGATAGACCGCTATTTCTTCTCAGGCTGCGCCTGTGCCTACTTTCAGATAGCCGTTGACAAATACACCGATTTACGCTACAATGCCGATGAATGGGAATAATGCCAACCCCGAACAGGAACGTGCCAAGTATGTACGCGCCTTCAACTCCACGATGATAAAGATATGGCGTGAGCAACAGACACTTTTGGGCGCGGTCGATACCGGCGCACTTTACCGCTCGACTGTCGCCGTCGGTATGACAGCCGACGGCAAATTCACATCCGTAACCCTCTCGCAGTCCTTCCGCACATACGGCATCTTCGTTGATTACGGCACCGGCAGCAACACCCCTCGCGGCAACTCCGGCGACATTTCGTGCAAGCGAGAGCAGAGCGGAGCTTGCTCCGGCTATGCCGAGCGCAGCCGAAATCGTTGCGAAGCAAACCTCGGCGCGGGCTTCACCAACCGCCGACGGCGCAAGCGGTGGTTCAGCCGCAAATACTTCGCCTCGGTGATGAACATTCAGGAATTTTTCGCCGACAACCTCGGCCGCGACTGTTGCCTCGCTGTCGCCAACGCCCTCCATCCCGACCTGATGCGCCGTTCCGTGATTATATGATTTCTTTGTCAATGTTAAGGGTGTATGTCTTAATCTCGCCATTGGCTTTCTTTACGACATATTCAGTTGATCCATTCAGTCCAAGACCATTCCGTTGTTCTTCCCAAGATATTTCCTTTACAGGTCGACCGTTGATTGAAATTATAACATCACCAATTTCAATCCCTGCCTGTTGTGCAATACCTTTGTCATACAAGCTGCTAACTATCCAACCTTCGCTGATGTCTGTACGGTCAACATAGCCGAATTGCGACTTTGAGCTATGCTGATAGTCGGTATTTGTGTCATTATTACGTTTGGCATAGACTGCTTCATTCGGGGCATCAATTATTATATCATAATGCCGTAAAATCTCATTTCCAATTATCCCGACATGCGGACGAGCGGATAACGACCCTTCGGTGTTGTAGGATGCAGAAATAACTATATCTCTTAATATCTCAGCATCGAACAGCCGGAACGAGTCGGCTCTGAAATTTATATCTGTACCGTCGCCACCGACACCCATATTTGAGTAATAGCAATCTGCAGTCCGTTTTCCTTGCAGGTTCAATTTTTTCAAAGTTTCATTTGTCAAAATGATTGTGGAGCCGCATCCTAAATCAAGACGAAAGTTCCCTTTTACTGTCTGAATAGTGTCAATTTTAAGCTCCATTTCAATATCAATTCTATTATCATTGAATTGAGCTGGCAGTTTGGTGTACCCATTCAGCATTTCACTTGTAAGGACTTCAACAGGCAACAGATACCCCTCTGTATAATTTATAATCAATGGCTTTCCAAACACTGCGTTGTTACCTATCATACCGTCGGTATGGCAGCCAAGAATTTCACGCAGATTTATTATTGGTGTGATGTTGTCTTTGAACAATACATCGCCCATTCTAACAGGAATAGTGTCTATGATAATGGGAATAGTCTGCACTCCGTCATTTCCGGCTCCGCCCATTCTTGCCTTACCTTTTTTGAATGGCAGTTTACCGAACTCTGACAATTCCATATAGTCTTTGTCGAGATAGAGGCGGTCAGCCCCCGTGTCGTATATCAGC
>DBFWRP010000391.1:0-2394 GCA_048222005.1 Muribaculaceae bacterium
TTGAGGTAGTTGATGCCGAGGTAGATGAGGCCGGTGCCGCGGTCGACATAGTCCTCACCGGGAACCTTGTAGCCGTCGACTGCAATGCCGCCGTTCTTGCCGATGTTGGGCTGGATCCTGAAGCCGAGCTTCTCATCGCCGGAGTACCAGCTGTCGATGCCGCTGATGTAGTCGACCATGTAGTCGTCAATCGTGGGCGGTACCACGGGGCTGCCGCTGCCGCTGATGCGCAGGGCGGAACTGCCGGAGTTCATGCAGACGCGGGTGTTGTTGTTATCCAGCACGTAGAAGAAGTAGTAGCTGCCGTTTGCAAGGGAATCCAGGAAGCTGTTGGTGAAGCGCAGAGTGGTGTAGCTGCCGCTCTGGGTCTCGCTGTAGCTGCCTGCGGGAAGTGCGGTTGCCTTGGAGAAGTCAGCGGAGGTACCGTATCTGTAGCCATAAGCGGAGCCGGTGGACAGAGTGAAGTACACGGTGCTGCCGCTGCTTCTGGTGTAGCTGCTGGTGTTCAGGCTGTAGTAAGGAACAACGTATACTGTAGCGGATGCGGGGTTAGTCTCGCCGCTGAAGTAGAAGTACAGGGTGACGGTCTGAGCCTTGATGCCCTCAACGTAGGTGCTGTAGAGCAGGATCTGGCCGTTCTGGCGGTTGTAGCTGTAGTGAGTGCCCTCGATAAGGGTCTGTGCGCCGGAGGCGGTGTACGCAGTCACGTAGGTGACGTTACCGGCCGGGTTTGCGGTGAAGCGCAGGGTCGGATTGTTTTTGCCGAGCTGGTTGTACTGATATGCTCTGGTGCCGTTATCAAGAGTGATTGTCGCGCTCACGGGTGCGCCCGTCGGAGAGGGTGGCGTGGTCGGAATGCCGGGAGTGGGAGTGGGCACTACGGGAGCCGCGCCCTTGGCCTTGACGATCCATTCGCCTGCGACCTCCTGCGCCGCCTCATAGCTGTCTGCAACGTAGCCGGAAACATTTCCATCTTTCCACGTGCCGCCGGTGACCAGCTTGGGTGCGCCGGTGGTGTTTGCGCTGATCTTGCCGACGGTGCCGCCGGAGATATAGAGGTTAGGCTTGCTGTAAACATTGATCTCGCCGATGCTCGCATTGCTGTCGGACATGTAGGTGCTGCCATCGTCAGTGTTGAGGGTATCGACCTTGCCGTTAATATAGGCGGCTCCGCCCTTTACTCTGAGCGTTGCGACTTTAGCGTTGCCGCTGACGGTAAGAGTACCGTGGTTTTCGATGGACTGATCAATCCAGCCGTTCATGATGGTCAGCGTGCTGCCGGTGTTGACGGTGATATTGCCCGCAGTAATCTCCTCGTTGTTAAGGTTGAGGATAATGTTCTTGCTGCCATTGAGCGCTGCATCGCTGAGATTGGTGTCGCCCGTCTGCTTGAGAACATAGACAGTTTCGTTGTTCTTTGCTGCGTCGAATGCAGCCTGAAGAGTCTCATAGTAGCTGCCGTTCAGGGAAGCCTGATATTTGGTGGAGCCAACCGCGACTTCAAATCCCGTGAAGTCACTGAAGCCATATCCATTATCATCAGTTACAGCTACATCTCCATTAACGACTGTGCCGGGGACACTGAATCCAGCGGGATTATACTTAAAGAAACCGCTGTAAATTGCAATCTGGTTTGAATTCATGCCGGTAAAAATATTTGTTTCGCCGGAGATGACAGTTTCATTGTCAATCTTAACCAGACCGCCGTTCACGGAGAAACGATTTGCCGCATCTATGTAGCCTCCGTCAATCGTAAGGGTTCTGTTGTTGACGCTGATCACGGAATTCATTTCAATAATACCGGCAAGCTTAACATCGGCATTAACGTTCAGACCGCCGTTAATCGTCCAGCCAGAGATGCAGTTAATATTGACCGCCTTTGAAATGTTAACCGCAGAGGTGCTCTTGATGTGTTTCAGAAACGTAAGTGTTTCTCCCGCATTAGCTGCGGCAAGAGCCTCTTCAAGAGAGTCATACTTGACACTTGTGGTGTCATTGACTACTACAGGATCTGCAGGCGTGGGTGTAGGTGCCTCTTTAGTCGGTTCTGCGGAACCGTCCCCAAGCTCAAGAGTGCTGAGACTGCCGCTGCTGCTGCCGCCGTCGAGATACGTATCGTCGCCGTTGAGCTGGACGCCATCGTTCACGACCGTCGGTGCAGAACTGGAAGTATTTCCACCTTCAAGCTCCACCGCATATGCGCTGCCGCCGAACAGGCTCATGCACATAGCGACAAGAAGAAGGATGGATAAGAATTTGGTAACCTTTTTCATGTTTTCCGTCTCCTTATATTGCTGTTTTTTATTCTCACCAATTTACATTACCTTTGGCCGGATACTTCACGATTTTCCCCCCAGGTCATCGGTGTAGCTATAATGTAACACGATGTTATGT
>DBFWRP010000392.1:0-12662 GCA_048222005.1 Muribaculaceae bacterium
TGAAGAAGGAGTGTAGCGAGCTACACGACTGATGAAGAGAGTGAAAAGCACCGAAAAGACTCCGGCGGGGATATAAAGCTTTTAAAATCTTCATATGCGTAATAATTTTGAATACTTACTTAACAGCGTTATAGGTTCCCGTAAACTTTACGGTATGGGCACAATTCAAGAAATATGGGAAAACATTCAAAGGACAAGTCGCCTGAACTGCAACAGAAAATAGCCATCCTCCCCGAGACTCCCGGTGTCTACATGTACTACGACGCCGAGGGGACGGTGATTTACGTGGGTAAGGCCAAGAATCTGAAACGCAGGGTGTCGAGCTATTTCAATCGCACCCACGATGTGCTCCGCACCAATCTGCTCGTGCGCGCCATAGCCGACATGAGCTACATTGTGGTCCCCACCGAACAGGATGCCCTCAATCTTGAGAACTCCATGATAAAGGAGTACAAGCCCCGTTACAATGTGCTGCTCAAGGACGACAAATCCTATCCCTGGATATGCATAACCAAGGAGATGTTTCCGCGTGTGTTCATGACACGCCAGCGCCTCAAGGACGGCTCAAAATATTTCGGCCCGTACACCGAGGCGGGTGCGGCGCGCGCGGTGCTTGAGCTGGCGCGGGAGCTCTATCCCATCCGTACATGCCGTGTGCCCATCACCCCCGACACGCTGGCCCGTGGAAAGGGTCGGCTCTGCCTGGAGTATCACCTAAAACGGTGTCTTGGCTGCTGCGTGGGGAAGGTGTTGGCCGAGGATTATGCCGGTTACATAGAGCATATACGCATGATTCTGCGTGGCGAGACCGGTGTGCTTATGAATTATCTGCGCACGGAGATGGAGCGCCTCGCCTCCGAACTGCGTTTCGAGGAGGCTCAGGAGCTCAAGGAGAAATATCAGCTTGTGGAGCGTTACAATGCCAAGAGCGTGATAGTGAGCCAGACACTCGACAATGTGGATGTGTTCGGCATTGACGATGACGTGAAGGATGTGTTCATCAACTATATGCATGTGCGCCGCGGGGCTGTGGTGCGCAGCCTCACGCTGCAATACAAGCGGCGTATGGAGGAGAGTCAGGCCGAACTGCTGGCCTATGCCATGGAGGAGGTGCGGTCGCGCTTCGGCATAGAGTTCGGCGAGGTGATTGTGCCGCTGGAACCCGATGCGGAGTTTGCCGGGACTACCTACACTGTGCCTCAGCGCGGCGACAGGGCCAAGCTTCTCGATGTGTCGGTGCGCAATGCACGTCAGAGCAAGATCGACGCCCTCAAGCAGATGGAACGCCTCGACCCGGAGAAACGCACCATGCGCACTCTGGAGCGCATGAAAGCCGATTTCCGGCTGAAAGTGCTGCCGCGCCACGTGGAGTGTTTCGATAATTCAAACATCCAGGGCACCAACCCCGTGGCCAGTTGCGTTGTGTTCCGCGATGCGCGTCCGTCGAAGAAGGATTACCGCCATTTCAACATCAAGACCGTGGAAGGACCCGACGATTTCGCCTCGATGAAGGAGGTGCTTACACGGCGCTACACACGGCTTATGGAGGAGGCTCCCGACGATCTGCCGCAACTCATTGTGGTGGATGGTGGCAAGGGGCAGCTCAGTGCTGCGGTTGAGGCTCTTGAGGAGATTGGACTGCGCGGGGTGATTTCGGTGGTGGGGATAGCCAAGCGCCTGGAGGAGATTTTCTTCCCCGGCGATTCCGTGCCTCTGTATATCGACAAGAATTCTGAGTCGTTAAGGGTGGTGCAGCAGCTGCGCGACGAGGCTCACCGTTTTGGCATCACGCATCACCGCAACCGCCGCTCAAAGTCGGCGATTGTCAGCGAACTCTCGCAGATAAAGGGGATAGGGCCGGGCACGGAGCAGACTCTGTTGCAGCATTTCAAGAGCGTGAAACGCGTGTCGGAGGCATCGCTCGACGCGCTTGCGGAGGTCATAGGACCGGCAAAGGCCCGCCTGGTGCGCGACCATTTCGCTCCACCTGCCTTGTCGTGAAATCTTTTACGGACGATTATTTTCTTACCGGCTCAATGCCGAAGCGCCGCCGGATGTACATGGCGATTATGTCGCATATGGCATCGAGCGGGAGTACCGACGAATCGAATGTGATGTCGTAGCCGCTTGAGTCGCCCCAGCGTTTGTCGGTGTAGAAATTATAGTATGCCGCGCGGAGCTTGTCGGTTTTCTCGGCAAGGCTTCGCGCCTCTTTTTCGGTGGCCTTGTCGTTGCGGCGCAGTATGCGGGCCACACGTTCGCTCATCGGGGCGTGGATAAACACATTGACATGCGGCACATGGCTCTCGCGCAGCACGAAGTCGGCCGACCGCCCCACAAATACGCTGGGCGCCGTTTCAGCCAAAGTGTTGATCACGTCGGCGATTGAGTTGTAGATCGAATCGCTCATCATGGCCTGCCCGTTGTACCATGGAATCTGGCCGTAGCCCATGCTGAACGACACGGCGCTGCCCATGAGGTTGGGCATCCGCTCGTCGGTGCGTTCAAAAAGTTCGGTGGAGAGTCCCGCTTTCTGCGCACCGCGCGCCAGGAGCTGTTTGTCGTAGTAGTCTATGCCGAACCGTTCGGCCAGCATCTTGCCGAGTTCACGGCCGCCGCTTCCGAACTGGCGTCCGATTGTGATGGCGAAATTGGCCTTGTTGTCGAGTTGGGAGTTGTTCATGGCGTAGGAGAATGAATGGATTTGCAATGTATGGGGTCAAGCAGTCATTTTGTGCCGGTTGCGGGTGTGGTGTCGAATCCGAGCGCACGGAACATCTCGAAATCGCCTGTCATGCCGTTTCCTACGGTGGTGAGCATGTCGCCCACTATTGCGCCGTTCACCCCTCCGCGCAGCATCCGTGCGGTGGCTTCGGCCGAAACCCTTGCACGTCCTCCGGCAAAGCGGAGCACAATTGTCGGGGCCAGCAGGCGCATCAGTGCCAGGGTGAGAATCACCTCATGCTCGTCGAGCAAGGGTGTATTTTCGAGTGGTGTTCCCTTGATAGGGTTGAGCAGGTTGACAGGCACGGATACAGCACCGGCCTCTATGGCCTCCTCGACCATCTCCAGGCGCTGCCGCATGGTTTCGCCCATGCCGATTATCCCGCCGGAGCATACCTCAAGTCCCACCTCGCGGGCCAAGGCTATGGTGCGGAGCTTGTCGGCGCGTGTGTGCGATGTGCAGAGTGTGGGGAAGAACGATGCGGAAGTCTCCAGATTGCAATGGTAGCGGCGCACTCCGCCGTCGTACAGTGCCTGCAGCTCGTCCCGCCCCAGCAGCCCCATCGAGGCACAGAATTCCATGGACGTGTCGCGCCGGGCCTGGGCGTAAAGGTCGCAATAGCGGCGTATGTCGGCGATGCCGACCTTGCGGCCGGAGCATACAATGGAGTAGCGGTGCACGCCGTGGGCGTCGTTGTAGGCGGCAAGCCGGTTGAATTCGTCGGTGTCCACCATGTTGTATTCGGCGCAGCCTGTGTGGTGGCCGGCGGCCTGCGCGCACCATTTGCAGTTCTCTGAGCAGCGGCCAGAGCGGCCGTTGACAATTGAGCAAGTGTCGAAATGATTGTCGCAGTTTGCCATGCGCACCTCGTCGGCGGCATCGCAGAGTGCATCGAGCCTTTCGTCCGTGTCGCAGCCCTCGGCGAGGGCAATGCATTCGTCGATTGAAGCGCCGGCGCCGTTGAGCGCCCGTTCTTTTATGGATTGGAGCAGTTGCTGAAAGTCTGCCATTAGTCTGAATTTTTTTTTGGTCTGGGAGAGAGGCCTGTCGGCATGTAGATATACAACAAAGTTAGCTAATTCTTTCAATAGTCAGGGGCATGTGCGGGAATTTTTATCAAAAAATGCAGCAAATGTGGCATCTTCGGGCCGGGCTATTTCCATATCTTTGCATACCTCACCTTAACTGAAAAATCCGCTGTCCATGAAAATCAGAATCTCATTATCCGCTGCGATATTGCTGCTGGCGCATTGCCTTTCTTGCCTGTCGTCGGCCGCCGAGCCTACAACTGAAAAAACTCCGCGCGATTGCCGTTGGGGCGATCTTGGCGACGGCTCGTTTGCCAATCCTGTGCTGAATGCCGATTATTCCGACCCCGATGTGATCCGCGTGGGCGACAGATATTACATGACATGCTCCGAGTTTCATTTCATGGGTATGCCTGTGCTCGAATCGGACGATATGGTTAACTGGCGCATAATCGGGCATGTTTTTTCAAGCATCGACCTGCCGGGCTATTCTGAGATGCGCAAATATGGCGGTGGGTCGTGGGCACCCGTACTGCGTTATCACGACGGTAAATTCTACATGTATGTGTGCACCCCTGAAGAGGGGCTTTTTATGTCCACCGCTGAGAATCCTGCGGGCCCGTGGTCTCCGCTGCATCAGGTGAAAAATGTGTCGGGGTGGGAGGACCCCTGTCCGCTGTGGGACGATAACGGGAATGCATTTCTTGGCCGCAGCCAGCTCGGAGGAGGCCCGATTTATATTCACCGCATGAGTGCCGACGGCCGCACGCTGCTTGACGAGGGGGTAAAGGTGTATGAAGGCCCTGTGGCCGAGGGAACAAAGCTGTTCATGAAGGATGGCTTCTATTATATGAGTATTCCCGAGGGTGGGGTGTCGACCGGTTGGCAGCAGGTGCTCCGTTCGTCGGATATATATGGCCCGTATGAAGGGCGGAGGGTGCTTGAAAAGGGCTCTACCGATGTGAATGGCCCGCATCAGGGTGCATTGGTCGACACTCCCGATGGCCAGTGGTGGTTCTATCACTTCCAGTCGGCCGGTGCGCGGGGCAGGGTGGTGCATCTGCAGCCTGTGGTGTGGACCGACGGATTTCCGTTCATCGGGGTAGACTATGACGGCAACGGCATCGGAGAGCCTGTAAAGGTGTGCAAAAAGCCGGTTACGGGCAACAATTCCCGACCGCAGACACCGCAGACGTCCGACATGTTCGACTCAGAACGTCTGGCCGTTCAGTGGCAGTTCAACCACAATCCCGAATTGTCACGGATGTCGCTGACGGAACGTCCCGGTTGGCTTACTGTCAGGCCATTGCATGCCGCACGGCTCCGAGAGGCAAGGAATCAGCTCACACAGAAAATAATGGGCTACCGCAGCCGCGCCACCGTAAAGATTGATTTCTCGCGGCTTGCCGTCGGCTCGCGATGCGGACTTGAATGTATAGGCAACCGGTTTATGGCCATAGGTGTACAGGCTGAAACCGTGGCCGGCCAACGTAAAGATGTAATCTATATCGAACGCGACGGCGAGGTGCAGGTAGTGCGGCCGGTTCCGGCTAATGCCGACGGGATGGTTTATCTGTGTCTTGACATCGACACGCCCCGCAATGCATTCCGGTTCATGTATAGCTTTGACGGTAAGGTTTTTGAAAATGCCGGAGAGCCGTTTGAGATGAGTGATGGCGACTGGAAGGGATGCCGCACGGGCATCTACTGCTACACTACGGACGAATCGGCTGATGACCCGGGCGTGGCTTTCTTCGATTCGTTCATATATGAGACCGACGGCCCCGGAAGTCTGGAAGTCGCAAAAGATTGAGAGTATCTGGAGCGTCCGTTTCTGTGATATTTTTTTTGAAAAGGGGTCAAGCGACAGTACGGTACATCTGTTCTTTTTCAACAGAAGTCAGATTCATCATCTTGTAGGGACATGCCTTTGGCATGTGAGTCAGGCGCACTGCTAATGCTCTGTGAGTCAAACTTGTTTTACATGCCGAAGGCATGCCCCTACAAGTTGATGGAGGCATTGTCATTGTGAACTGTCGAGTTTCTTGCTCCGGAAATTCGGCTTGATCCGAAAAAGGTTTTGCAGAATTGCGGAAAATCACTACCTTTGCAGCCGGGTAAGTGCTACACGGCCAGCTCCCCCTGAACTCCGCCAGGTCTTGATCGAAGCAACGGTAGGGGGTTGTAGCGGCGCGATGTGGTTAGCTTACCCTTTTTTTGTGCCCGTTTCCAACGATTCCGCCGCAGGTTCAGCTGTGCTGACGGCTGCCTTTTCCGCAGTGTCGGCATCTTTTTCAGGCTGTTCGGGAGCTTTCTCAGATTCCTTTTCGTCTTTCTTTCCGGTTTCTGCGGCCGCACTCTCCTTGGCTTTGCGGGCTTCGGCACGCGAGTGGCGATAATTTTCCACAGATATCATTATTCCGTTGATGCCGAACAGAAGTGCGGCAATTCCCGACACGAGCACAAGCCAGCGCTCGGCGCTTTCGCCATGAAGTGCGGGCAGGCACAGCGTTGCAATGCCGGCTGCAAGCACCAGGATGGGGGCGGTATACATCCATCCGGGATAATTGGTGGGACGGTTGCGGTTTGACAGCTGGAACACCTGAAACAGGGCGCCCACAATCATAAGAGCCCCGAAGGGATAGAACAGAAGCGGACGGAACACATCGGGCATAAGCATGATGCATAACCCGAGTCCGAGGCCGCCTATTCCGCACACCATCTGGATGATCCGCATGGCAGAGCCGCGCCGGCTGTTCTTGCCGGTGAAAAACGTTGACAACAGGCTGAGCACGGCAGGCACAACGAATGCCAGTCCGCACAGCAGCACGATGAACCTGGGGAGAATGTCGCGGTCATAGAGCCATATGAACACGCCCCCGAGCACAAGAATCAAAAAAGAGATTAAAACGTTTCCTTTGTTCGACATATCCGAAATTTGGTTTGTTATACAATTATTAAATGTGCAAAATTAACAAATTGTTGATTTATCTGTCAGGAAATATGGGCATATTCCCTAACTTTGCACCGCTCAACATTGAAAAACAATCACTGAAATGATTTACGGAATAATAGTGGCCATGGATTCTGAGATGGACATGCTCAAGAATGAAATGACCGAGATTGAGGAGACCGAGGCAAACGGATTCACGTTTGTCACCGGCCGCATAGGTGCCTCCACTGTCACCGCCACACGGTGCGGTATCGGCAAAGTGAATGCCGCCGTAGGCGCCATGACGCTCATTGATGATTTCAGGCCTGATGCTGTGATCAACACCGGCATTGCCGGCGGAACGGGCAACGGGGCCGGTGTGCTTGACGTGGTTGTCGGCACCGAGGTGGGATATTACGATGTGTGGTGCGGCCCGGGGCTTCCGGTAGGGCAGGTTCAGGGCCTGCCGGACATCTTCCCCTGCGACCTGTCAACGTTCGATCTTGACAAAGTCCGCGGCAAGGATGGGGTGATGTTCGGTCTCATCGCATCGGGCGACCGTTTCATTTCCACTCCGGCCGACCTCCGTTCGGTGCTCGCCGTGCGTCCCGCCGCACTGGCCGTCGATATGGAATCTGGCGCTATAGCGCAGGTGTGCTATCTGCGAAAAGTGCCGTTCCTGGCGTTGCGTGTGGTGAGCGACACCCCCGGGGCAGCCAATCATCACGAGCAGTATGCCGATTTCTGGTCGCTCGCGCCTAAGTCGACTTTTGCCATGCTCCACACCCTGATAGGATGAGGTGCGGCGTGCGGATTGTTATTCTGATTCATACGATATCCACATGAAAAAAATAGCGAGTTTCACAGTCAATCACCTTGACTTGCTGCGCGGCGTGTATGTGAGCCGCCGTGACGTGACCCCATCGGGCGACGTGCTGACCACATTCGACGTCCGCATGACCGAGCCCAACCGTCAGCCGGCTCTTTCTCCCCAGGCACTGCATGCCATGGAGCATCTGGCGGCAACCTTTCTGCGCAATCACAAGGAATGGGGCGAAAGGGTGGTCTACTGGGGGCCGATGGGGTGCTGTACAGGCAACTATCTCATCCTCAACGGAGAGTATGAGCCGCGCGACATCCTTCCGTTGCTGCGTGAGACATTCGGCTTTATAGCCGGATTCGAAGGGGAGGTTCCCGGTGCCACACCGCGCGACTGCGGCAACTACTCTTTCATGAATCTCGACGAGGCCCGCACGGCAGCACGCCGTTATCTCGACGAGGTGCTTGCCGCCCCGACGGAGGCCAACCTTGTTTATCCTGCCTGAGCCAAAATTGTACGGGAATGCAGGGGTGCCATGATGATGCGCCCCTGCATTCTCCGGTTATTCAAATTTATAAAATTTTATAGCAGGGCGTAAACGATTATTTAATAGGTTTTTGTAAATTTGCCCCCAATATTCAGCAAATCGCATCCCCCAATGGGCTTGAATCTGACAATCGATCAAGGCAACAGTTCGGTGAAAATTGCCATCTGGGATGGCGATGTTCTTGTGGACGAGGAATCCGCCAAAGAACTGACCCGCCAGCAATTGGCCAGAATAGTCGATCGTTTCCATCCTGCCAGTGCATTGTGCTGCTCGGTGACCGGAAACGGTGGCCGTTACGTGCAGTGGCTCACGGCCATGGGGCTGTCGGCACGGCAGGTTAGCTCTGATATGCCCCTGCCAGTGAAGATCGGCTATACCACACCACAGACACTCGGACCCGACCGCATCGCGGCCGCTGTGGGTGCGTGCAGCCTGTTTCCGGGTGAGAATCTGCTGGTGGTCGACATGGGTACAGCCGTGACATACGACCACGTGAACTCCGAAGGCGTGTTTGTGGGCGGCAACATAGCCCCGGGCATAGGCATGCGCCTGCGCTCGCTCCATAATTTCACCGCCCGCTTGCCGCAGATCGACGGGTACGGCGATATACCGCTGTTAGGACACGACACCGCCACTGCCATGCGCGCTGGCGCCGTAAGGGGGGTAGTGGCCGAAATATTCTATTATCTGTCGCAGCTGCCCGCACAGACCAAGGTGGTGCTCACCGGCGGTTGGGCCGCGCACGTAAGCAAATTCCTTGACTTCCCTGTGACGGTGGACAAATGTCTGGTCACCAAGGGACTGCTCAGCATATTATTGTATAATGAAAATAAATAGACTAATCATCTGTCTGGCTGCTCTGGCAGCGTCTGTTATGTCTGCATTGGCGCAGAATTCCACCGTGTCGCCATATTCCCGCTTCGGCTACGGATTGATTTCGGATCAGGCCAATACGGTGCAGAAAGCCATGGGCGGCGTGGGTATAGCCATGCGCTCGGGGCGTCAGATCAACTTCATGAACCCCGCAAGCTATGCCGGAATGGACTCGCTTACATTCCTGTTCGACATGGGCGTGGATGCAAAGATCCTTAAAACCACCGACGGCGACCAGAAGGGCGACAACTTCACCGGCGGCCTGAACTATATAACCATGCAGGTGCCCATCACCAAATGGCTCGGAGCATCGGCCGGTCTGATTCCGTTCTCGCAGGTGGGCTACAGCTTCGGCGACGAGATTGCCAACGGCACCGACACCCGCTCAGGTTCGGGTGCGCTCAATCAGCTTTACCTCGGTTTCGGCGCCACACCCTTCAAGGGTCTCTCGTTAGGTGTGAATGCAAGCTATCTGTTCGGAACGCTGATCAACGACACATACGTCTACGGCACATCCACATCGCTTTTTGAGCGTGTGATCGAGGTGCGCGACTACAATCTGCGCTTTGGCGTGCAGTATGGCCATGACGTAGCTCCTGGCCATCGCGTCACGGTGGGTGCCGTCTATTCGCCAAAAAAATCGTTCCGCGGCCGCACTTACGGCATCAAATCCGATGTGAGCGCCGACCAGGCTCCCGACACCATCGCCGACATACGCCTCAACGGCAACGCGCAGATGGCCGAGACATGGGGGGTGGGCCTGAACTACCAGTGGGGCAACCGGCTCATGGCCGAGGTGGACTTCACCTACCAGCCCTGGAAAAAGGTGAACTTCGCCACCATCGAGGGTTTCGACAATTCGCGTAATTTCAACGACCGCTGGAAATTGGCCCTCGGCCTGCAGTTCGTGAACAACACGCGAGGAAGCTGGCTGCAGCGGGTCAACTATCGCATCGGCGGATTCTACTGCAACGATTACATCAAGGTGGGCGACAACAGCGTGCGCGAACGTGGCGTCAGCCTCGGTTTCGGTTTGCCCTCGCCATGGGCAAAGACCATGCTGAATCTAAGTTTCGAATACCGCAACCGTCAGGCTCATCCCAATCCGCTTGTAAAGGAAAACTATTTTGTGCTCACGCTTGGCGTGAATGTCAACGAATTGTGGTTCTACCGCAACAAACTGCGTTGACGCCGGCGGCTATGACCGGACCATGCTATGTTCCCCAGGCTTAAAGATAAAATGATGTCGCTGCCGCTGCTGCTGTTCGCAGTGGCGGTTGGCGCATGCATATGCGCATGTTCCGACGACAAACGGGAGACGATAGCCCTTTCGGCCAATCCGGAGACGTTTCCCACCATGCGCACCATCAACGTGTCAACCACCATATCCGATTCCGGTTACACACGTTACCACATCACCACCCCCCTGTGGCTGATGTTTGAGGAGGCGGCCGAGCCGCACTGGAACTTCCCCGACGGGCTGTTTATCGTGCAGTTCAATGATTCGATGGTGGAGAACGGAACCTTCACCGCCGACACCGCCACCTATCTCAGCAAAAGAAAGCTGTGGCGTTTCGACAGGAACGTGCGCATGAAAAATGTGGACGGCGACCGCTTCCGCACCCAGCAGCTTTTCTGGGACCAGAACACCCACAAGGTGTACTCCGACTCGTTTATCCACATTGAGCGTTCGGACCGCATCATAGAGGGATACGGATTTGAATCGAATGAGCAGATGACCGACTACGTGATCCGCCGCCCGTCGGGCATCTTCCCCACCAATGCCTTCATGAGCGGTGGAAAAGAATAGAATCCGCATCTGCCTGGCAATCAGGGAAACATCAACGGCGACACATATATAGTATCATTATAAAACACTGAATATCTTGATTGATTCATCCTGGCTCATAATAACCATCCTGGCTCTGATTTTTTCAGCGCTGTTTTCCGGAATAGAGATCGCGTTTGTGACCTCCGACCGCGTGCGCGTGGAACTCGACGTGCAGAAGGGCGGACTGGTGGGGCGTGCGCTCAACACGTTTTTCTCCAACTCCGAATTCTTTATCTCCACCATCCTTGTGGGCAACAACATCGTGCTGGTTATTTATGGTATGGGAGCGGCCAACATGCTGGAACCGTGGCTTGTGACAGTCTATCCCAATCAGGCGTTCGTGCTCATTGCCCAGACGTTGATTTCCACCGGTATCATACTGCTCACAGGCGAGTTTTTCCCGAAGACGGTGTTCCGTATCAACCCCAACCGTTCGCTGCGGCTGTTCGCCCCGCTGGTGGCGATGATATACTATCTGCTTTACCCGGTATCGCTTTTCACCACATGGCTGTCGAAAACTCTCATGAAGCTGTTCGGCATCAAATTGTCCGGCGACAAGGTGGGTGCCATATCGATGGGCGACCTTAACGAGTATCTTGAGCAGACCATCGACGAGCAGGCAGAGGAGGAAACTGAGGTGGAGAACGAGGTGAAGATTTTCCACAATGCGCTTGACTTCTCCGAAACGCATCTGCGCGACTGCATGACGCCACGCAATGAGATTGTGGCTGTCGACATAGACGAGGTGACCACCGATGAGCTTAGCCGGCTGTTCACAAGTTCCGGGCGTTCCAAAATCATAGTGTTCCGTGGCGACATCGACAATGTGCTCGGATATATACATGTGAGCGAGCTGTTCACCCCCGATTGCGACTGGCGGCAGCATCTCAAGCCCGTGGTCTACGCTCCCGAAACATTCATGGCCAACAAGATGATGCGCCGCCTTTTGGCCGAGAAGCGCTCCATAGCCATCATTGTGGACGAGTTTGGCGGAACGGCAGGCATGGTTACGCTCGAGGACCTCGTGGAGGAGATTTTCGGCGACATTCAGGATGAGCACGACAACGTGCAGCTGGTGGAAAGGGAGCTTGCCCCCGGCATCTACGAGTTCTCGGGACGCCTTGAGATAGAATATCTTAACGAGCAGTACCATCTCGACATTCCGGAAAACGACGAATACCAGACCCTTGCCGGGTATATCCTGTGCAAGACCGGACTGATACCCGCCAAGGGCGAGATTGTGGAGCTTGACCATTTCCGGCTCGAGGTGTTGGAGAAATCGGCCAACCGTCTGGAAATAATAAAGCTCACTGTGCTGCCAGAGCGTGCCGGATGATTTGAAGCGCGGACAAAGTGTGCGGAAGGCAAAAAAGCGGGCCATTCTCCCCGTTGTTCAGGAGGTGTGGCGCCGCTTTTATGGCTTGCGTAAAAAGCTTACTCAAAAAATCAATATGTAGAGGCGTGCCCTCACAGGCGGCCGTTGAAACGGTTTGTTTCTTTTACCGCAACAAAAATACTACAAAAAATCGGCAAATTCATGTGTGCCACAGTAAAATACCTACATTTGGGTATCTGCTGCCCCTGGCTGGTGTGCCGATTTAGCCGCCCCATACCTGATATTAGGTATTGAGCGGTGGATTAAGTACCTTTGTAAACACGATTTTTGAAAACCATGAATAAAATAACCATCAGTCACATTATGCGCAGGGCGCTTGCCGGCGTGATTATCGCGGCTGCGGCAGGGGCAGTGTTGCCCGCTCATGCCAATCGCCCGGATTCCGTGTTTATTTTCTCGTATGCCAATCCTAACGGAGACGGCGGACTGAAGCTCGCCTGGAGTGCCGACGGCGTGAAATGGCACAAGCTGAACCGGGGCAACTCGTTCGTAAACTCCGATTTCGGCTCG
>DBFWRP010000393.1:0-15698 GCA_048222005.1 Muribaculaceae bacterium
ATTCATTGCTTTACCTGCGCTCACTTCCTGCGGAAGCGACGATGAAGAGAAAAATCCCCTGATGCCGATCAACCCGGAGAATTCATTTGTGGGAACTACTACAACCTGGCCGTCGGATAATCCTGAATCCAAATATACCTCGACAAAATCGGTCTACAACGTAGTATTTGATACAGACAACAAGATTGCCAGTCTGGTTATAACTGATGCAGATTTCCTGGAAGGGATGCCTTCGCTGCAGCCCATGACTTTCCCCGGCATCAGCTACACCGTGGGCGAATCGGCCGTTATTCTCAATTGCGCATCGCTCACCCCCACAATAGGTGGCCGCCCGTTCTCCATGTTCCCCATCTCTGGCCTGCAAGCCAAACTGGTGACCGACACCTCATTTGACCTCCAGTTCATCTGCAGCTATCGCGGCACCCCCTATGTAGTATCATTCAAAGGCCGTCCCGCAGAATAACCCCCCATCATTAAGTTTTACAAAAAATCCCGCGAAACTCTTCGCGGGATTTTTTTGTTGTGCCACTTGAAAATGCCTCTGAGTAATCAGCATCCCCATTGTGGAGAATCTTGTGACCGTTTATCTCAGCATCAGCCGAGGGTGAGGGTGACGATGGATTTGGCGGGGAGCTTGATTTTGAGGGTGGATTTGTCGATGCGAGCATCCTTGAACGGCTTCAACTCCACGGTTGTGGGATGGTCGAAGTCGTTGTAGTCATGAATGTCGGTTGAGGTAAGGATTTCGCCTGAGAGGGGGAGTTTTTTCAGATTCCTGAATCCGAGTGCCGGCGCTATATCTGCCAGCGGTACTTCCACTTCGGCGCCCTCTTTCAGATCTGTGTTGGTCAGCGAGATGGTCACTTTACCGTTCTTCTCCGAAGCTGTGACGCTTACCTGCGGAACCTCACGGTTGTCGCGCACCTGAAGCATACGGGTATCCACGTTCAGCGGAATGTAGCGCGCATCCTGATGAGGCACGTACATCTTATACACGAAGTAAGTGGGCGTAAGCACCAGAGAGCTGTCGTTGGTGAGAATCATTGACTGCAGCACATTGGCAATCTGCGCTATGTTTGTCATCTTCACGCGGTCGGTCAGGCCATGGAAGGTGTTGAGCGACAAGGCAGCCACCATGGCGTCGCGCATGGTGTTCTGCTGATAGAGGTGACCGGCCACAGTGCCCGGTTCCTCATCCCACCATGTGCCCCATTCGTCGACGAGCAGACCCACGCGCTTCTTGGGGTCGTATTTGTCCATGATGTCCATGTGACGGCGCACCACGTCGCCGATTTCCAGACATTTGCCGAGAGTCCAGTAATAATCGTCGTCGCTGAACTTCGTGGCGGAGCCTTTCGAGCCGCTCCAGCCTGCAACGGTGTAGTAATGCAGCGAGATACCGTCCATCTGGTTCTTCGCGTTGCGCATGAGCACATCGGTCCAGTTGTAGTCGTAGTCGCTCGCACCGGATGCAATCTTGTAGAGCCTGTTGCCGTTGAAGTTGCGGCAATACGTCTGGTAACGGCGGTATTCGTTTGCGTAATGCTCAGGGGTAAACGAGCCTCCACACCCCCAGCTTTCGTTGCCGACGCCGAGATATTTAAGGCGCCAGGGCTTTTCGCGGCCGTTCTGCTTGCGGATTTTGGCCTGCGGGCCCTCCTCGGCGGTGATATATTCAACCCACTTTGCAAGCTCCTCAACTGTGCCGCTGCCTACATTGCCGCTGAGATAAGGCTCGATGCCGAGCATCTCGCACAGATTGAAAAACTCGTGTGTGCCGAAACTGTTGTCCTCAACCGTGCCGCCCCAGTTGTTGTTGACCATGCGGGGACGATCCTTGCGCGGGCCGATGCCGTCGGTCCAGTGATACTCGTCGGCAAAACAGCCGCCGGGCCAGCGGAGCACGGGGACATGCAGGTCCCTGAGGGCGGCAAGCATGTCGTTGCGGTAGCCGTCGGTGTTAGGCACGGACGATTCCGGGCCTACCCACAGGCCGCCATAGATGCATGTACCGAGATGCTCGGCAAACTGGCCGTAGATTTCTTTGTTTATCAGCGGCGCAGCCGAGTCGGGCTGCAATGTCACCACCACCTTTTCGGCCGCACTGACCGATGTAAAAGCGGTGAGGGCAATTGCCGCGGACGCTATTATCTTTTTCATCATTGTTTGTCAGGTTTATACATGTTAATGCGGAATGCCCCGTTATTCGGAAACAAGAACCGCACCGCCGCCCGAAGGCAGATTGAACTCATAAACGCCCGAAGCGGGAATCGAGGCCTTGGCAACCGAAGGCACCGGCAGCACACCCTCTTTCTTTTTGGGAGCGCGTTCGGTGTAGGCATCCACCTGCTTTCCGGCAAGCATGGGGAGTGTGAGTTTCAGCTTCTTAGCCTCTGGTTCGGCATTGATGGCAGCCACATACCAGCGGTCGCCATGACGGCGTGCGAGCACCACATATTTGCCGGGATACCCGTCTATGAGGCGAGTTTCGTCCCATGTGGTGGGCACGGCTTTCATGAAATCAATCTCAAACGCAGGCTGAGCTTCCAGATCCACAGGTGTGAGGGCGAAATTCTGGATTGCGCTCTGGAACAGGATGGCCGTGGCAAGTTCGAAAATGTCGCCGGTGCGGCGGTGATTGCCATGCTCGGGATTGCGGTTGAGGCGTTTCTGCAGTATCGTGCCGCCGAATTCCATCGAGCCGAGCGAGTTGCGGATAAACGGATGTAGGGCAGCGTTGAATGCTTCCTGGTCGCAGTCGCTCTGATTGAAAATCAGATTCTCGCTTGCGCGCACTGCCTCCGACGAGATGTAGTTGGGATACATGCGCTCCCAGCCGCGGGGCATGGTGCAGCCATGAAAAATGACCGAAATGCCGTAATCGTTGGCATCCGACAGAATCTGCTCGTAAAGCTTCATGGTCTCCTGCTTGTCGCCGGCAAAGAAATCCACTTTAATGCCCTTAACGCCGTGGTCGCGCAGCCATTTCATCTCGGCCTTGCGGGTAACGGGATTGTCCATGGCCAGACGCAGCCCCTGAGGGGCATCGTTCCACGCACCGTTTGAATTGTACCATACCTGCGGCTCCACACCTTTCGATTTGGCGTAGGCAAACAGTTCCTCCATCTTCTCGCGGCCTATCTGCTGCGACCACAGGCCATCGATGAGCGTTGACTCCCAGCCCAGATCGGCAGCAAGGTCGATGAATGTCTTCTGGTCGTCGAAATTGATGGAATTGTCCTGCCACATAATCCAGGACCATGTGGAACGGCGTCCCTTATAGGGTTCTGACGGCTCATAGAGCTGGTCGACAAGGTCGGTGTACACAGTTGTCTCCACAATCGGTTTCAGGTCGGTGGCTACGGTTATCGTACGCCAGGGAGTGTGCATGGGCAGACCGACCTGCGCGCCTGTCGAGCCGAAGCCGTTGTTTTCACCGGGGTTCGGGAATGCGATGGTGAAAAGACCGTCGGCAGTGGGATCGCTCAGATGCGAAGCACAGTAGCGGCCGGTCACACCTGTCTCGCCGATGAGAACCCAACCCTTGTCGCCCACATGGAAAAGAGCCGGGAATGTGTAGCCGTTTTTGTACTTCGACTCCTTCGTCAGAGGTGCATCGGCCTCATAATACTCCTCATAGCTGGGCTGGGTGCGCTGCCATCCCTTCATCGGGAGGGCAAACGGGGTGAGGAATGTGGTTGTGCCTTCCGGCAGACGGAAACCGGACATCTCCTTCTCCACCACGGCGCAGCGTGTATCCTTATGAATGGGAAGCGAATAGCGATAGCCCACATTATTGTCCGACACCTCGAATTCAATCCTGAATTTCTTGCCGTCGGCATTTTTCAGGTTCACCTGAAGCGTGTTGGCGGCATAGTCGATATCTTTCTGCTTGCCTTGCCAGATACTGTAGCTGTCGGAACGTTTGCCCTCTTCCCAACCGACAAGGGTAAGGCCTTTTGAGAAATCACCCATCTCGGTAACGAAACCGAGTGGAGAGGACTCTATCATGGTGTTGACGGTATTGGCCGCCGGATCAAAGATTTTGACCGTATAAGTAACCGTGCTGTCAGCCTGATTGAAATCGACATCGACAATTGTATTTGTATCAGGCGATTTGATTGTAACGGCCTGAGCCGACACTGCCGCCGCAGCCGCAAACACAGCTATTACGTTTCGTATGTTCATATTGAGTTTTTGATTGGTTTAGATTGGTTTGACTGAAAGCATATCACATGGCGAAGGCATTGAAACCGCCATCGACCACTGCCACCGTGCCAGTGACAAAGCGCGACGCATCGCTCATGAGATAATGGATGGTGCCGCAAAGCTCCTCGGGACTGCCCATGCGTCCGAAGGGGGTCTGACGGATCACATCCTGCCCGCGTGATGTCAGCGAACCGTCGGGGTTGGTGAGCAACGTGCGGTTCTGCTCCGTAAGGAAGAATCCGGGGGCAATGGCATTTACACGGATGCCCTCACCGAACTTCTTGGCGCATTCGGTGGCCATGAAAGCCGTGAAATTGGAGATGCCTGCCTTGGCTGCGGCATAACCGCACACACGGGTCAGCGGACGGAAGGCAGCCATTGACGAGAAGTTGATTATCGCACCTTTACCTGCATCGACCATCGGTTTGAGGAACACCTGGGTGGGGAGCACCGTACCCGTAAGATTCAGATCAAGCACTGTGCGGAACTGCTCGGGATCGAGGTTGAAGAAATTGCTGTCGGGGCCAATCGTGGCGCCGGGCATGTTGCCACCTGCTGCATTGAGCAGAGTGTCGATGCGGCCGTAGCGGGCCATGATGGCATCCCTGTTGGCTTCCAGCACCTCGCGGTTGAGCACATCGGTTTTCATAAACTCGACACTTCCTGAGGGGTTCTCGCCGTTTATGCGGTCAACAATCTCTCGGCCCACATCCTCTTTGCGGCCCATTATGATAACCTTGGCACCGTTGTGGGCGAGATAGCGCGCTATCTCGCGGCCGAGCACACCCGTGCCGCCTGTGATGACGGTGACATTGCCCGTTATATCGAAAAGATTATTCATCATATCTGTAGTAAACTGCTTGTAAAATTAAACGTCAGCCGTAGCTGTAAAAAGTATAATGCCAGCTCCGTCCTGATCCGCTTATGCTTCTGTATTGACTGTGGCCATTATGCCCGACACCATTCCGAGCGCGAGCATGCGTCCATGGAACGAATATCCAGCGTTGTAGCCCATCTTCTCGTCGCCGAGCATAAGCGGTGCGTGGTCCACACGCATCGGCACACCAGGATTCTCTTTCTCGAAAATGCGCACAATCTCAATAAGGCGAGGATCGAGATGCGAACTCTCCTTGAAGTCGCCTCCGGGAAGCACGCGGCATATGCGGATGTGGGCGAAATGCGTGCGGCGCGCGTACTTGCGAGCGAGTTCCACCACATCGTTATGAGCGCCGGCACTGAGCGAGCCGGCACAGAATGTGAGGCCGTTGTGCTGATTGGGCACGGCGTTAAGGAACGCCTCTATGTCGGCATCGCATGTCACTATTCGAGGAAGGCCGAGAATTGGCATGGGGGGATCGTCGGGGTGCACGCACATGTCAATGCCGTATTCATCGCACACAGGCATGATGGCATTGAGGAAGTAGGCCATGTTGGCACGCAGCGTGTCGGCATCGATACCTTTGTAGAGGTCGAGCAGCGCACGGAACTTCTCCACAGGATTGAGGTCGTTCTCCGATATGTTGCCGTTGACGAATCCCTGTGTCTTCACAATGATGTTTTCCACAAGCCTGTTCTCACCCTCCGGAGTCATCGACTCCTTCAGTTTCGCCACCCGCTCCAGCACGTCGGCTGTGTAATCGGCTTCCGCGCCGGGACGTTTGAGGATATGTATGTCGAAATAGGCGAACTCCGCGCGGTTGAAGTACAGATTGCTTGTGCCGTCGGGGTTGGGATATGTAAGGTCGGTGCGCGCCCAGTCGAGCACGGGCATGAAGTTATAGCAGATGGTTTTTACGCCGGCCTTACCGAGGTTGGCAAGCGAGACTTTATATTTTTCAATCAGTTCGTCGCGGTCCGGGCCACCGTATTTGATGCTTTCGCTGACGGGCAGGCTCTCTACCACGCTCCAACGCAGGCCGTGGCTTTCAATGAACCGTTTCATTTTCTCCACCTCCTCAACGCTCCATATTTCGCCGTTGGGAATGTGATGGAGAGCCGTGACTATCCCCTCCACGCCTATCTGACGCAACATTTCAAGGGTGATGGGATCATTGGGGCCGAACCATCTCCAGGTCTTTTCCATAACAAGAAGATAAATGAGATGAGTATTAGGGTGTTATCTTAGCTATCTGAGCTATTGTGGCTATGATAGCTTAAACAGCTTAAATAGCTCAGATAGCTATAAATCCTGCGGAGCATTGTGGCTCCGCAGGATTTGTGAGGATTTATGTCAGGCCTTGGCCTCCACAGCAGCCTGCTCTATGGCGAGGCCGCGGGTATAATTGCGGATATAGGCGTCGAATCCGGCCACATCGGCGGGATCGGGCGCGATTTCCACTCCAGCGTTGCCAAGGAACACAACATCATTGAGGAACGTGGCAAGCGACTGCTTCTTGGTGTTGTTCACAAGGTAGGAGCCAAGCAGAGCGATGCCCCATGCACCACCTTCACCGGCGGTTTCCATTACCGAAATAGGCGAATTGAGCGCTGCGGCAAGGATGCGCTGACCTACACCGGGTGTCTTGAACAGACCGCCGTGGCCGGTGATACGGTCAACTTTCACTTTTTCCTCCTTGAACAGGATGTCATTACCGATCTTGAGCACGCCTACAGCGGCATACAGGTTGGCACGCATGAAGTTGGCAAGAGAGAACTTGTCGTTGGCCGAACGCACGAACAGCGGACGTCCCTCGGCCAGACCTGTGACAGGTTCGCCGGAGATGTAGTTATAGGAGATGAGACCGCCGCAGTCGGGATCGCCCTTGAGGGCATTGTTGTAAAGCAACCCGAACACCTTGCCCATGTCGACAGGCACTCCGAGCAGTTCCTGGTATTCCTTGAAAAGATTGACCCATGCATTGAGGTCGCTGGTGCAGTTGTTGCAGTGCACCATGGCCACGAGCGAACCGTCGGGGGTGGTCACCATGTCGATCATTTCGTAAGGCTTCGACAGCTCTTTTTCAAGCACTACCATCGAGAAGGACGAAGTGCCGGCGCTGACGTTGCCGGTGCGCTGAAGCACGGCATTGGTGGCCACCATGCCTGTGCCTGCGTCGCCTTCGGGGGGACACAGGGGGATGCCAGCGCAAAGGTGTCCGCTGACATCGAGCTTCTTTGCGCCCTCGGGAGTGAGGAATCCTGCATTCTGGCCTGCGAGAAGCACGTCAGGAAGAATGTCGGACAGTACCCATGAATAGCCTCTGTCGGCAATCAGATTGTCGAACTTCTCTACCATGGAGGCATAATATGTCTTTGTGGCGGGATCAACGGGAATCATACCGGAGGCATCGCCCACGCCAAGCACTTTCTCGCCGGTGAGCTGCCAGTGGATGTAGCCAGCCAGAGTGGTGAGATAATCAATGTCGGCCACATGCTCCTCGTTGTCGAGTATGGCCTGATAGAGGTGGCTGATGCTCCAGCGGAGCGGAATGTTGTAGACGAACAGCTCGCTGAGCTCTGCGGCAGCTTTGGCCGTATTGGTGTTTCGCCATGTGCGGAAAGGCACAAGGATGTTTCCCTGCTTGTCAAAAGGCATGTAGCCGTGCATCATAGCGCTGATGCCTATGGCTGCAAGGCGCTCTATCTCTACATCGTAGGCAGCCTTGACGTTGGCACGCAGATCGGCATAGCAGTCCTGCACACCGTACCAGATGGCCTCGATGCTGTAGGTCCACAGACCGTCGACAAGCTGGTTTTCCCATTCGTGACTCCCCTGGGCTATGGGGTTGTTATCCTGATCGATGAGCACGGCCTTGATGCGGGTAGACCCGAATTCGATGCCGAGAATGGCTTTGCCTTGCTCTATGGTGGTTTTGGCGTCCATAATAGAAATGTGAAACTGAAAAAGCGCCCTTGCCAAGAGCCGGAGGGCGCTTTTTCAAATGTTGGTTAGGTTAAATCAGCAAAGCGACTTGTTAAGGAGATAGTACACCTCGTTCCAGCGCATTGTGTTCTTGAACTCGGGGATGGTGGTGTTTGCATCGATGTGGAGCATCTCGATACCGGCGATTTCAGCGTAATCCTCCCAGTATTCGGGTGTGAGATCGTAGCTGAAGCAGCTGTGGTGTGTGCCGCCTGCCAGAATCCATGCGCCTGCGCCAACCTCGAAGTTGGGCTGCGGAATCCACAGAGCCGATGCAACGGGGAGTTTGGGCATAGCCTTCGATTCGATGCACTTCACATCGTTTACAATCAGGCGGAAGCGGTTGCCGAGGTCAACCACAGTGGCTGTAACGCCATTGTCGGGTTTCGAGGTGAACACCAGACGTGCGGTAAGACTCTTGCGGATGCCGATGCCAAGGAAATGTACTTCGAGGCGCGGACGCTCTGCTGCGATGAGCGGACAAACCTCAAGCATATGTGCCTGAAGGATTGAGCTGTCCTTGCCGTTGAAATTAAGGGTGTAGTCCTCGAGGAACGAGCAACCCTTGGGCAGCCCCTGGCTCATGAACCATACGGTGCGGTAGAGAGCGGCCGATTTCCAGTCGCCTTCTGCACCGAAGCCATAGCCGTCGGCCATCAGGCGCTGCGAAGCCAGACCGGGAATCTGATCGAAGCCCACAAATTTCGGGTCGTTGATATCCTGTGTGCCGAGGTCGTCGAAGTTCGTAGTGAAACCCTTGGCACCCTTGGCGGTAAGGATGGCGCGCAGTGCCAGCTCGGCCTTTGCGGCATTCCATACTTTTGCGTATTCCTCTGAGTTCTTGTCCTCCAGTGCGGCATCGTGGGCATATTCCTTGAAGTAGGTGGCCACGAGTGCGTCAACATCGGCATCGGCCACTTTCTTGAAATATTCCATCAGCTCCGACACGGGGGTGTAGTCCACATGATAGCCAAGACGCTGTTCGGCCTCTACCTTGTCGCCGTCGGTAACGGCAACATTGTTCATCTGGTCGCCGAAACGGAGAATGAGCATATCCTGCGAATCTGCCCATGCTGCGGCAACACGCTCCCATACGGCGATTTTCTTCTGTGCCTCGGGGTCGGTCCAGTGGCCAACAACCACCTTGCGGCGCAAACGCATGCGGGCGCAGATGTGTCCGAATTCGCGGTCGCCGTGAGCGCTCTGGTTGAGGTTCATGAAGTCCATGTCGATCTCGTTCCAGGGAATCTCGGCATTGAACTGGGTGTGGAAATGCAGCAACGGCTTGGTGAGCTGCTGCAGGCCATGAATCCACATTTTAGCGGGTGAGAATGTGTGCATCCAGGTGATCACGCCCACACATTTCTCGCTGTTGTTGGCAGCTTTCATCAGCTCGGTCACTTCGCGCGACGAGTTGGCGGTGCCTTTATATACGACTTTTACAGGAAGATTGCCTGAATTGTTAAGGCCATCGACCATCTGTTTCGAGTGTGAATCAACCTTTACAACGGCGTCGCCACCATAAAGAAGCTGGGCGCCGGTGATCCACCACACCTCATAGTTTTCAAATGCATTCATAGGTAAGAAGTTATATTGTTGATATTTATTTACTTATTTTTTCTGGCCATAGTAGGCATTGGGACCATGCTTGCGCGAGAAGTGTTTCTCAATGAGCAGCGGGTTCATGGAGAGGCGGGGGTTGACACTGTAGGCCACGAAAGCCATCTTGGCCACCTGCTCCATCACCACAGCGTTGTGAACAGCCTCATGGGGATCTTTGCCCCAGCTGAAGGGTCCGTGGTTCTTGACGAGCACTCCGGGAGTATGGACCGGATTGATGTCGTCCTTGGCGAAACGGGCAATGATTACGTTGCCGGTTTCAAGTTCATATTCGCCCTTCACCTCAGCCTCGGTCATGTCGGCTGTGCAGGGGATGGCGTTATGGAAATAGTCGGCATGAGTAGTGCCGATGTTGGGCAGATCGATGCCGGCCTCGGCCCAGGCGGTGGCATAAGTGGAATGAGTGTGCACCACACCGCCGATTTCAGGCCATGCGCGATAGAGCGCCAGATGCGTGGGCGTATCGGACGACGGACGGAGATTGCCTTCCACCACCTTACCGGTGTTGAGGTCGACCACGACCATATCTTCGGGGCGCATGGTCTCATAGTCCACACCGCTGGGCTTGATGACTACAAGCCCGCGTTCGCGGTCAATGCCGCTCACATTGCCCCAGGTGAATATCACCAGCCCGTAGCGGACCAGGTCCATATTCGCCTTATATACTTCCTGTTTTAATTGTTCAAGCATATGACTGTCTGTTATTATCAGATTTTAAACTTCGGATTCGTGGAATACGCATCCAGATCGAATTTGTGCAGACGTGCCCCACGCCGGGAGCAACGCTTGTCAATCATGTCGGTCGGCACGATGCAAGGCAGCTCACCCACACGTTTGCGGAAATTTCGCTTGTCAATCTCCTCGTCGAACACAGTCTCATAGAGCGACTGAAGCTGCGACAAGGTAAAGAACGCCGGAAGCAGATTGAAAGCCACCGGCTCTGTGGCGAATTTCAGTTTCACCAGTTTCCGGGCCATATCGATCATCTGCGGATGGTCGAACCCCAGCGGAGGCAGCTCGTCAAGCGGAATCCAGCTGCCATTGTGCGCCGATGTCTGGCCAAGCACACACTCGTCGATATTGATCAGGGCTCCGTAGGCCACGGATATAACCCTCTCGCCCGGATCGCGGTTAACCTCACCGAAAGCACCTACCTGCCACATATACACATCTTTCAGACCGGTCAGTTCGGAGAGCACTCGCTGGGCTGCCTCGTCGACACTCTCATCAGCATCAACAAAACCACCCATAAGCGACCATTTGCCTTTTTCAGGTGCAAAACTTCGCTTGGTCAGCAACAGGCACAGTCGCCCGTCGTTTAGGCCGAAAACCACACAGTCAACGGCCACATAGTGCCGTGCGTATTGCGAATAGTGTTGTGACATTATCGATACCTGTTTATCTTGCTTATCTTTCAGTAATAAGCGGAAGAAAAGATTTAGATTATGAATTGGTGTTCATATGCATCCCGACAGGGATTGCCCCATCACAGGGGCTCCCCTGCCGGTATGCCGGACAAAAGTTTTTTACCAGAAATAGATATAGAACGCTACGGTTATGCCGAGGATAATCACCGAATGGATGATGTCCCAGTGATTCCAGCTGGCACGGGTAGCCGCACGCTGCTCGGGAGTTGAAGTGCCGAACACCAGACCCTGAATCTTGTCCGATTCGGGAGCCTTTGTGCAGAGTGATACAATCACGCCCACTGCAAGGCAGAACACGAGCATCCAGCCGCAGAAGAAGAGCCAGTTGCAATCGAAGAAAATCTGCTGGAACAGACTGGGGTCAGTTCCGCCGATTTCGGCATTGCTATAGTAGATTTTTGCGCCAAGGCGTGTCAGGCCGACAATAAGGCCGGACAGGAGCGCCCACATACCGCCGAGAGCCGATGCACGTTTCCAGAGAATACCGATGAGGAACGCTGCTGCGATGCCAGGAGCAAGCACCGACTGCACATCCTGCAGGTAGAGGTAGAGCACATCGCCCACCGAACGCATCACGGGAATCCAGAGAATTCCGAGAACTACAATCACAACGGTTGCCACCTGACCGATACGGACAAGTTTCTTGGGATCGGTCTTGGGACGGATGCGCTGATAGAAGTCAATGGTGAACAGTGCTGCCGAAGAGTTGAACAGCGATGCGAGCGAACTCATGAGCGCGGCAAGGATACCGCACACAATCAGGCCCTTCACACCGGCGGGGAGCAGTTTGGCCACAAGAGTGGGGAATGCGGCATCCGAGTTGGGGTTGCCGTTGGGAAGCATGGGGAGGAAGTCGCCCAGATTCTGATGGAGAGCGAAGGCAATCATGCCGGGAATGAGGAACAGGAACACGGGCAGCAGCTTGAGGTATGCGCCGAAAATGGTGCCTCGGCGGCTCTCCTTCTCATTCTTGCCGGAGAGTACGCGCTGAACGATGAACTGGTCGGTACACCAGTACCAGAAACCGATTACGGCCGAGCCGATCAGTGCCCCGAGCCAGGGATACTGGGGATCGGAATTGCTGCGGATAAGGTTGGTCATGGTGTCGCCGTATTCATTCACTTTCACAGCCGAGCATATGCGCATCATTTCATCCCAGCCGCCCAGTTCACGCAGACCGAGAACAAGGATAATGAGCGAGCCGAGCAGCAGAATGGGGGTCTGCAGCACCGATGTGTAGAGCACGGATTTCATACCGCCGAAAATGGTGTAGAGTGCGGTGATAAGCACGAGGCCGACAGCTGCAATCCAGAAGAAGTCGATGCCCCACAGTTCGTCAATTCCGAAGACCTGCTGGAACACCAGACCGCCGGCATATACCGTCACAGCCACCTTGGTGAGCACATAGCTGATGAGCGAGATGGTGGCCAGGATTGTACGCGATTGAGGATTGAATCGTTTTTCAAGGAACTCAGGCATGGTGTAGACCATGGAACGGGTGTAGAACGGAACGAACACCCAGCCGAGAATAAGGATCATCCATCCCTGGATTTCCCAGTGAGCCATTGCCATACCCGACGAGGCACCAGAACCGGCCAGGCCGATGAGGTGCTCCGAACCGATGTTCGAAGCGAAGATAGATGCTCCGATGGCAATCCATGTGGCATCCTTGCCGCCAAGGAAGTAGTCGGCTGCATTGTTCTGTTTTTGGCGCATTACCCAGTAGATGATGCCGATCAAGGCAACAAAAAAGATGACAATGACAATCCAGTCAAGTAATTGCATGATTAAATTTTAGGTTAAGGATTATGATACGATTGATTATTCTGCTACTGAGAATTTGTAGATGCACTGTGAATGGTAGGTTTCGCCCGGACGCAGCACAACCGACGGCCACTGGGGTTTGTTGGGCGAATCGGGATAATGCTGAGTCTCGAGGCACAGACCTGTACGCTGATTGTAGACTATGCCACCCTTTCCGGTAACAGTGCCGTCAAGGAAGTTGCCCGAATAAATCTGGATGCCGGGCTCGTTGGTGAACACCTCAAGCAGAATGCCCGATGCGGGGCTTGCAAGCCTTACGGCAGGTTTGGTCACATCGCCTGCAGTGTTGAGCACCCAGTTGTGGTCGTAACCGTTGCCGTTATGAATTTGCTCGTTATCGGCATTGATGTCCTGCCCTACCGGCTTGGCAGAACGGAAATCAAAGGGAGTGCCTTCAACCGTAGCAATCTCGCCTGTGGTCATGTAGGTGCTGTCGACAGGGGTATAGTTGTCGGCATCCACCCAGAGCACATCGTCGGTTACGGGAGCTGTGAGGTCGCCCGAAAGGTTGAAGTACGAATGGTTGGTCATGTTGATGATGGTAGGCTTGTCGGTGGTGGCCGTGTAGGCAATGTCGATTGCATTGTCGGAAGTGAGAGTGAACTTCACTGTAGCGTCGACCGTGCCGGGGAAGCCATTGTTGCCGTCAGCATCGTTAAGCGTAAGCGTGAGCGTTGTATCTGTAGCCTCGCTCACCTTGTACACGCGGTATTGCCATCCGCGGGTGCCCATATCAGTGCCGCCGTGCAGGCAGTGGCCGAAATTGTTTTTGGGGAGGCGGAATGTATCGCTGTCAAGAATGAATTCCCCCTGATTTATGCGGTTGGCATAACGGCCGACGGTCGACCCGAAGTCCGACTGGTTGATTTCGGGGAAATAGGCCTGCACACTGTCGAAGCCAAGAACCACATCGCGGAAACGGCCTTCGCGGTCAGGCACGGTCACCGACACTATGCGGCCGCCAAAATTTGTGATGCACACCTCCATGCCATTGGCATTGGTAAGCGTGTAGAGAGCTGTTGAATCGCCGTTGTATTCGGCCTTGAAGTTTTCCGGATCAAGCCCCGACGCAGTGAGGTTCACCTCTTTGGCGCTATTGTTGCATGCAACAAAGCCAGCAAACATACAAGCCACTGCAGGAAGCATCAAAAACTTTTTCATGGTTGCAAAAAATTATATTTAGCTTAAAATCATCTTCCGAACTCCATGTGTACTCATGGATTTTGCATACGCTAAAAGACTGGTAATCAAAAGCCGTCGAACTCCGCACCGCATGCGCCGCGCCAGGCGCCGCATACAGATAAACCGCAAAGCATCACGAAGACCCCTGCGTTGCCGTTATCACCACATCGTGCAGCGTTCACGGTATTCCACTTAAAGCGATGTAAAGTTAACACCCTTTTTCGGCTACACAAAATAAATAAACATGTTTTTCAACATAAAAGTGTATTTTTTACACCCATCAACCAAATACCTGTTTTTAAACCCATTATAGCACCATTTTAAACATCCTACAACGTAACCGCCCTCAACACATCATTCTACAGCACCACTAAAATCACGTATCACGGGGAATCGCTGACACGCCAGCGGTTACGTGGCCTGACAGCCTACGCGACAGCGCGCGTAGAATATATAGTGGCACGCCTCCCCCATCGACGGTACGGGCAGCGAGTGCAATATAGAGCAATTCCGGGGAGATCAATTCCAGGAGACAGTGCTCGAAGCGCCGGCCACATTAGAGATTGACAGCGAGGTACATATAACCACAGCATTAGGCCATCCTGAATCGGGACACTATGCAACGACACCCCTGCCATTGTCGGCGGCGACGTCCGCACGCTTCCCCCGGCATAACGAGGCCGTGCCAAATATGGACGCGGCCTCGCATGCTTTTACGGGGTCAAGCTGAATTACCGGTGGGAGAAATTCAACAGCATTCACCTTGACAATATTTTCAACAACTTGCAGGGACATGCCTTCGGCTTGTGAAACAATGTTGATTCACCAAATTTTAGTACCCATGTGATTCAGATGCCAAAGGCATGTCCCTACATCCTGATGGATTACACCTATGCGGAACAAATGCACGCCTTCTTAGCGCCTTATTTCAGGCTGCCGATAACATCAAGCAACTGGGCGCCGGCATTCTTGGTGTCGACTTTACGGATCACAGCCACAACATTGTGAGCGGCATCGGTGATGAATGTGGTGCGCACGGTGCCCATATATTCACGCCCGGCCATCTTCTTTGTCTGCCACACACCGAAGGCCTGATTCACCTCGGTGGACTCATCGGAAAGCAATATAAAATTCAAATTGTGCTTGGCGATAAATTTCAGGTGGGACGCGGGAGAATCCTTGCTGATACCGATAACGACATAACCGAGTGCCGTGAGCTGTTCGTAATCGTCGCGTATCGAGCACGCCTCGGCTGTGCAGCCCGGAGTGTTGTCCTTGGGGTAAAAATAGATTATCAACGGGCGTCCGTCGAAATCGGAAGCCTTCACAGTGCGCCCCTCGGCATCGACCCCGAGAACCTGCGGAATTTTTTCACCTGTTTCCATGTCTGTAAAAATGTTTTGTCAAATTAATAGTATCTGCAAGATACAACAAACAATCCTTGCCAATCGGTTCAGATCTTGACAAGGATTGCATTCATATTTTTTGTCTGTGCGCAGGGGGGGACTCGAACCCCCACGACCGAAGTCACCAGATCCTAAGTCTGGCGCGGCTACCAATTACGCCACTTGCGC
>DBFWRP010000394.1:0-1252 GCA_048222005.1 Muribaculaceae bacterium
ATCGAGATGTTCCACCACTACTTCTTTACGCTTGCTCCCGATGACAAGTACATCCGTTATTCGATGGAGAAGGCGATGTATCTGGTGGACGAGACGGGCTTGGCACAGTACAACACGCTGAAAGAAAAGGGATTCTACAACAACATCATGGGTACGAGTGCCGTGTTCAGCATCTTCTGCGACAGCATCAAGTTCAACAAGGAGAAGATGGAGTTCACCTACTACGGTAGGCAACGCATCGAGCGAAGGAGCAACATCCTGATGCGTGAACTGGTGACGGCGGGACAGGTGAAGCGAGTGCCGAGGACGGAGAACAATCCTCACGGATTGCTTATCACCAACTGGAGAACCTTGCTCAACAAGGACATTGAGCAGAAGTCGAAGTCAAACTTCTAATATCGCAGCGGTATGAGTGTAAAAGGAATCAGACGGATGCTTGTGGGCGAGGATATGCCCGACAAGAACGACCCCAAGTACAGGGAGCGGTATGAGAAGGAGGTGGCGGCAGGGCGCAAGTTTGCCAAGACCACGAGGATAGACCGTGCGGCGGCTAAGGTGCAAGGCTTCGCCAATGCCCACAAGACGCTGTTTCTCGTCATCGTATTCGGCTTTGTCGCCACGTGTTTCGGCATCAACATCTACAGGATGGCGAGGTGCTACGGTCATCGGACGGAGGCGGCAAGTGCCATCGAGCGGCAGGAAGGGCGCATGAAACAATTGATGGATGCCGCCCACTGCACGGTTCCTCCCGTGACGCATCGGGAGGACAAGGAGGAGCAAGACAAGTCAGTAACATCAAAATCAGACAGCGATGAGAATAACAGATAAGATAAACTTCCGTCAGCCGAAGTACATGCTGCCAGCCATCGTGTACATCCCGTTGCTTGCCACAGGCTATTTTGTCTTTGACATGTTCAATACGGAGGTGGCGGAAACGCAGGACAAGAACCTGCAGACCACCGAGTTTCTGAACCCCAACCTGCCCGGAGCGCAAATAAAGAACGGTGACGGCATCGGCGGCAAGTATGAGAACATGGCGAAATCGTATGGTCGCATAGCCGACTATTCGGCAGTAGATAATATCGAGCGTGACAACGAAGAAGAGAAAGAAACGTATGAATCCAAGTACACAGAAGAAGACCTTGCGGAACTCGTCCGTCAGGCAGAAGAGAAGGACGATGCAGCCGAAGTGGCCGATGCCAAGGCGCGAGAAGCGGAAGCACTCGAAGCACTCAACAAGGCACTCGCCGAA
>DBFWRP010000395.1:0-2028 GCA_048222005.1 Muribaculaceae bacterium
CATAATATTGCCATTATCAATATTTAGTAATATCTTTGCATTGTAATCGGAAAGACTTTACAAAAATAGACAAAACATGACAATTAGTCAAGAGCAACGAGATGAAATCCGGCGCCGCCTGCCCCGCGGCAGCATGTCGCGCATCGCTAAGGCCTGCGGTTGCTCCCGTCAGGCTGTGGTAAACTGGTTTAGCGGCAGCGAATCCATCATGACCGAGGCTGCTGTAATAGATGAACTGGAATGGGTGACGAGACAGCAGCAGGAGGTCCGCTCGCGTCTCCAGAAACTCCTTCAATAATCTCCACACGGTAGCATGGGTGTCTGTCAGAGCATAGCAGCAAGAAACAATGACCGTATAGGCGCATACACACGCAGCCTGTACGGTGCGGCCATGCATGACAAGTCGCTATACCTCACATGTTACCGTGACAGCACGCCGAATCTGGGGAAAGCGGTGTCACAGGCCGAGTTCCATGCCGTGCTGGTCCGTGCCAACGAACTGTACCGGGAAGGGGTGGTCACAAAGAACAGCTCGTCGCTGGCATCGGTCTACGCGGCATTCAATGCCGTATATCCCAACCGGTACAGCTATCACCGGTTTGCCCACAACATGCGCCGGATGGAGAGCGATGGCGTGCAACGACTTGTGACAGACCGCCGAGGCGGAAACAACCGCAAGATAAACGACGTGATAAAGAAGTGGCTGCTCGATGCCATGAGCAGCGGCAAGAAGTACGGCCCGACATTCATACACCGGACAATCGGCGACCTGTGCAGACAGTACGGCTATCAAACCCCGTCGCTCTCATGGGTCAAGACCAACTACTACAGGATGCTTCCGCTGGTTACTGCGAGCCGTTGCGGCAATGACGAGCAGACATACAATGAACTGCCATACGCGGGGATTATCCGTGCAAGCGCCCCGGGCGGCCAGTGGCAGATTGACGGCTGGCGGCTCCCGTTCTACATGGAGGGGTTCCGGACGCTAACACTGTTTGCCGTCATTGACGCCCATAGCGGCAAGGTCGTCGGTTATTACGTTGACCGTACGGAGAACACGGAAACAATCCTGAAAGGCCTTGAAAACGCGGTACGCAACACCGGCACACTGCCCCGTGAGATAGTGTCTGACAACCATTCGTTCAACCAGACGAAAGAGGCCGGGAACTTCAAGGCCGCCCTTGAGAACATGGGGTGCGTATGGACCGTGACACAGAATCCCCGCCACAAGGGGATTGCAGAGCGCAGCTTCGGCACATTCGGCGAAACGTTCTGCAAACCGATGTACGGGTATATAGGCCAGGGTATAAAGACACGGCGCGCCAATGGACGCACATCCCAGGACCTTGTGGACAGATACACCCGTTCCGGCTGTTGGCTCACCGAAGACCAGATAAAGCTGATAGCTGTGGATGTGGTCGAAAGGTACAACTCCACATGCACGGGCAGACGTGTCGCAAGTCCGGATGAGATGTATTCCAGGACCGATAACATAGGCATCCCTGTTGACGATATGCAGCAGATGGTACTGTTCACGCGCAAAGGACTTTACAAAGTCAAGAAAGGTCAGATCAACATTGAGCGTTCCGGCATGGTCTATGAATACCAGCTCAGCTCGGAACTGTTCATGAGACTCAATGGGAAAACCGTGGCGGTGCGCTATGCAGACCGGGATATGATTTACCTGTTCGATGAAAAGACCGACGCACCGTTAGGCAGCGTTCCCCGGAAACGGTATGCACACGGCGCACTGTGCGACCAGACAGAAGAGGATATAAAGATTCTTAACCAGCACAAAGGGCGTTTGAACGGCATTAGAACGGCGATAAAACAGCGGCAGACCGAAATCGCGGAATGTGCCGTGGGCATAGACCCGGAGGCTGCATACGCCATGAATCCGATGCTGACGCCCAAAAACATAATAGAGACACTCAAGGAGGACGGCCGCCGGATCAACGAGGCGCGGCGGCTCGGCATTGAGCCGGAATATGTGACAGACATGCCGGTGTTCAGCGAGGTATCCACATG